>CALPZT020000033.1 GCA_943328365.2 Bifidobacterium breve
ACCGTCACATTCGTCCGCAATCGAAACATCAACTACACGAACGTCTGCACGTTCAAGTGCACCTTCTGCGGCTTCTCCAAGGGTCCGCTCTCGCTCAACCTGCGAGGCAAGCCCTACCTCCTGTCGAACGAGGAGATTGCCGACCGCGTGCGTGAGGCCGATGCGCTCGGGGCAACCGAAGTGTGCCTTCAGGGAGGTATTCATCCGGATTTCGACGGCGACTACTACCTCGAGGTCTGTCGCACGGTTAAGGCTGCCGTTCCGGACATGCATGTGCACGGCTTCACGGCGCTTGAGGTGACCGAAGGGGCCCGGCGTCTGGGCGAGCCACTGCCGTCGTACCTGGCCCGGATGCGCGACGCCGGTTTGAAATCCCTGCCGGGAACCGCAGCCGAGATCCTCGACGACTCGATCCGCGAGGTCCTCTGCCCTGACAAGATCACGACGAACGAGTGGCTCGACTGCCACGAGATGGCGCATGAAGCCGGCCTGCGGTCGAACGTGACGATCATGTTCGGGAGCATCGAGCACCCGAAGCACTGGGCCCGGCACATGGTTCGCACCCGCGAACTGCAGAAGCGCACGCTCGGCTTCACCGAGTTCATCCCCCTGCCCTTCGTTCACATGGCATCGCCGATCTACCTCAAGCGTCGGGCGCGTCGCGGCCCGACCTGGCGCGAGACCGTCCTCATGCACGCCGTCGGTCGGATCGCCTACCGAGGCTGGATCGACAACGTCCAAGCCTCGTGGGTGAAGCTCGGTGTCGTCGGTGCCCAGCAGCTGCTTCAGGCGGGGGTGAACGATCTCGGCGGTACCCTCATGGACGAGAACATCTCCAGGGCCGCCGGGGCCGCCCACGGCCAGGGCATCACACCAGATGACTTTCGCGCAGTGGTCGAGCCAATCGGCCGAACGCTGCGCCAGCGAACCACCCTGTACGAGCCCATTCAGCCCCTCGCCACAAAGGAAGCAGCCCGATGAAGATCAGAAGTGCCGTGACAACGACCCAGGAGACCTTCACGGAGGCAGGCGCCGAGCTGCCGTCTGCCACGATCGTTGTCGTGGCGGCGGCAGTCGTCGAGAACCCGCTGGCAGGCAGGGGGCAGGTCGCCGACCTCGAGGAGCTCGAAGTCCTGGGCAACGAGGCAGCGGGCTTCCTCGTTCGTCAGGCACTGCGGGCGCTGGGAGCGCTCGGAGTCGATCCCTCCGAGGTTCGAGGCTACGGAAAGGGTGCCATAGTTGGCATCAATGGCGATCGTGAGCACACCGCAGCCGTGCTCCACCCGCGATTCGGAGCCCCGGTCCGCGCAGCCATCGGCGGGGGAGCCGACATCATCCCAGGCACGAAGAAGGTCGGCGGGGTCGGTTCCTCGATCACGATGCCGATCGGAAACAAGGACGATCGCTGGGTGTTCGACGACATGGACGCTGCCGAGCTTGCAATCGTTGATGCGCCGCGTCCTGACGAAATGGTCATTGCCCTTGTCCTCAGTGCAGGAGGCCGTCCAGGCGCCCGCGTCAAGAAGCCTGTCTAGGTATCGGAGGCACATATGTTCAAGGCCGTCATTCTTCTCACCCGCCGTGCTGACCTGACCCACGATCAGTTCGCCGAGTGGTGGCTCGTCGAGCATGCTCCTCTTGCGGCACAGCTCCCGGGAGTGCGCCGGTTGTGCTTCAACCTCGTCGACCCGACCGGTGAGGCCGCTGTCGACGATGCGGCTCCCGATGGAGTGTCCGAGCTCTGGTTCGACTCGAAGGCCGACTTCGAGGCGGCCTACGCCACGGAGATCGGCATGGCCGTAGCAGCTGATTCGATGGCGCACCTCGCCAGCCGCGTCCGAATGCTTGTCACGGAGCATGAGGTGGTTGCAGAGCGGTGACCCTCGCCGAGGTCGTCCTCACGGTCCGGCAGCGAGCGGTGCCGCGTCGCAGTGACTACGCAGGCCTGTCCACCTCGTACCGCAAGGACATCCTGGCCGGGATAACGGTCGGAGTCGTTGCCCTGCCTCTCGCACTGGCATTCGGCGTGGCGTCGGGTGTCGGTGCAGCTGCGGGCCTCATCACGGCAATAGTCGCCGGCTTTGTCGCCGCGGTCTTCGGGGGATCGAACTTCCAGGTCTCGGGACCGACCGGTGCGATGACGGTCGTGCTGCTGCCGATCGTCGCCCGGTTCGGGGCATCTGCCGTCGTGCCCGTCGCGATCATGGCTGGGGGCATCGTTCTCGCCATGGGGCTGTTCGGCCTCGGGCGCGCGGTGTCATTCATCCCGTGGCCCGTCGTCGAAGGATTCACGATCGGCATCGCGATCATCATCTTCTTGCAGCAGGTCCCGCTCGCCCTTGATGTTCCGCGCCCAGAAGGCGACAACACGGCCATCGTCGCGCTGCGTGCGCTGCAGTCAGCCGACTGGGCAGTAGCGATTCAATCCATCGCGGTCGTGGCGCTCGTCGTCGTCGTCCTCGTCGTGATGCCACGACTCAACAAGGCGGTTCCCTGGTCGATCATCGCGATCGTCCTGGCAACGGTGGCTGTCGGCTTCGTCGGCTGGCAGATGAGCCGCATCGGCAGCCTGCCCGACGGCCTGCCCGCCCCGAGTATTCCGGTTCTCGATGCGTCGTCGACCGGGGCTCTGTTCTCGGCAGCTATCGCCGTTGCGGCGTTGGCGGCCATCGAGAGCCTGCTCTCGGCTCGAGTGGCCGACGGCATGACGTCCGTCGCCGATGGCATGAAATCGCCGGGCCGGTATGACCCAGACCGTGAACTCGTCGGACAGGGCCTTGCGAACATCGCATCCGGAGCATTCGGCGGGATGCCCGCCACCGGCGCCATCGCGCGCACTGCAGTCAACGTGCGCGCCGGCGCCCGCACCCGGGTCTCAGCCATGGTCCACTCACTCGTCCTCATCGTCGTCGTGGTCGCCGGTGGCGGGCTTGTCGCAGTCATCCCGCTTGCGGCGCTCGCAGGAGTGCTCATGGTGACCGCGGTGCGGATGATCGATCGGCGGGTGGCTCTGTCGGTCCTTCGGTCGACGCGAGCCGACGCTCTCGTCATGGTCGTGACCGCTGCGGCCACGGTCGCCCTCGACCTCATCCTCGCAGTGGAGATCGGCATCGCGATCGCGGCTGGCCTTGCGCTGCGGGCATTAGCCCAGAGCAGCACGATGGATCGCGAGGAGGTTGCGTCATCGGACACGATTGGTGCAACGGAATCGGGGCCCTCCGAGCAGGCGCTGCTTCATGAGCACATCGCGGTCTACCGGCTCGATGGTGCGCTCTTCTTCGGTGCATCACAGCGCTTCCTCGATGAGCTCGTCGATGTCGCTGACGTCCGCGTTGTCGTCCTGAGGCTCGGGGGCATCCGAATGCTGGACGCAAGCGGGGCGCACGCGCTAGAGGAGATCATCGACGATCTTCAGGGCCGGCGGATCGCGGTCATCCTCCAGGGCATTCGGCCCGAGCATGTCGCGACACTCGAGGCAGTTGGCACATTCGGGGCGCTCGTCAGTGCTCACCATGCGGTGGAGTCGCTGTCCGAGGCGATCGATCACGCGCGCATGCATGTTCGGCGGGCGTTAGGTGCCCGCGGGTGAACCGTACGTCGGGCGAGTTCGGATCCTTCCTTGGCACGCCAGCGACAGCGCCCGGTCCGAGCGGCCGTGCGATGCTCAGGGAATTCGGCCAGATTCGAGGCAATCCGCTCGACTACCTCGAGCGCATGTGGCGAGAGCACGGCGATGTCGTGCAGTTCCCGATCCCTCGTCCGCCGAGCTATCTGGTGAACGACCCCGAGGCGGTTCGGCGGGTCCTCGTCGATCAGGCCCGCAGCTTTGGCAAGTCGACAATCCAATACCGGGCACTATCGCTCGTGACCGGCGAGGGCCTGCTCACCTCAGACGGCGATGTCTGGCGGCGGCAGCGTCGCATGGTGCAGCCGGCATTCCATCACGAGACCCTCGCGCAGCTCACCGACCACATCGAGCGGGCGTCGGCTGCTGTCGTCTCGAGCTGGAATCAGGCAGGAGCGGGTGCCGTCGTCGACATCGATGTCGCGATGATGCACGCGACCTTGGAGGTCGTGGGTCATGCGCTCTTCGGCAGTGATCTCTCCGGTGATGCTGCCGCACTCGCCGACGCGACCCTCGATGCCCTCGACGTGGTGGTCGCGCGGGCACGGGTCCCCGTCACCCCGCCCGCTTGGGTCCCGTCACCGGCGAACCGGCGGCTCAACGGTGCAAACACGGTGCTCGACGGTGCGGTGCGCCGAATGCTCGCGGATCGGCGGGAGTCACCCTCGTTGACTCACGACATGCTTGACATGCTCATGTCGGTACGCGATGAGGACGGCATCGGCCTGTCGGCCGAGGAGATTCGCAATCAGATGGTGACCTTCATCGTCGCTGGCCATGAGACGGTGGCGAGCGCCCTCACCTGGGCCTTCGCGCTCCTCGCGGCTCACCCCCGCGAGCAGGAGTCGCTGCACGCCGAGCTCGTGGACGTCGTCCGCGATGAGCCCTTGACGATCGACGACTACTCGCGGCTCACCCGCACGAGGGCCGTGTTCGACGAGGCGCTGAGGCTCTACCCGCCCGCCTGGCTCATCACCCGCAAGGCACATGCACAGACCGAACTCGGCGGGCGAGACGTGCCGGCGGAATCCCTCGTCATCCTCAGCCCGTGGCTCCTGCACCGGCACCCCGCGCTGTGGCGATCGCCTGAGGAGTTTCGACCGTCGCGCTTCATCGATGACGACATCGATCGCAGCGCCTTCCTCCCATTCGGGGCGGGGCCGCGCATGTGCATTGGTCGCGATTTCGCGTATGTCGAAGGCGTGCTCATGCTCGCCCGGCTCGCCTCTCGTTTCCAGGTGTCCTATCCGGACGGATCAGGGGTGCCGGCAACCGATCCACTCGTGACGATCCGGCCGGCCGGGGGCCTGCGATTACGAATTACCCGCCGCGGGTGATGTAGTCGAGGAGGGCTGCCCGCTCGCCCTCGAGCTCGCCGAGCCGGGACTTCACGACGTCTCCGATGCTCACAATGCCGATGAGTCCGCCGGTGTCGTCCGTGATCGGAACGTGCCTGATGCGACGCTCGGTCATGAGATGCATGAGCTCGTCGATGCTGGCTGTCGGGGGCGCGCAGTAGACCTGCGGAGTCATGATCGACGCAACCGGTGCATCGAGCACGGTGCTTCCGTGCATGAGCGAGCGCACGACATCACGCTCCGAAACGATGCCGGAGATGGTGGCGCCGTCCGGCGACACGACGAGGGCGCCCACTGAGTGCTCAGTAAGCATTGCGACGAGACCCGCCACGCTTGCCTCGGGGTGGATGGTGAGGACGGCTCTGCCCTTGCTGCCGAGAATGGTCGCGAGCTGCACGATGGGCCTCCCAAACTGGATCGTGGCCCCAGTGTGGACCCGTTCGAGCCGATTGTCAGCCCCAGGGGTCGTGAGCCCTTGACTACCGGTCGCTCATGAGCAGTTGGAGGACCTCGTCGTGGAGAAGGCCGTTCGTCGTGACCGCGCAGCCCCCCTCGAGGGCAGGCCGGCCGTCGAATGCCGTGATTCGCCCTCCCGCCTCGGTGACGATCGGGACGATCGCGCCGATATCCCAGGCCCCGAGCTCCGGCTCAGCGGCGATATCGACAGCGCCCTCAGCAACGAGGATGTGCGACCAGAAGTCGCCATAGGCGCGCTGGCGCCAGGTAGCGGCGATGAGATCCGTGAGCCCCGTCTCGGTCCTGTTGCTCCATCCGACAGAGTCGGAGTAGGACAGCGATGCATCGGAGAGCGCCCGCACCCCGCTCACCTCGAGCCGCACCGGCTCCCGGCCCAGCATCGTGCCCCAGGCACCTGCTCCAGTGCTCGCCCACCAGCGTCGTGCGAGGGCCGGAGCCGACACGACACCAATGACGACCTCACCCTCCTCGACGAGCGCGATGAGGGTTGCCCACACCGGGACTCCTCGAACGTAGTTCTTCGTGCCATCGATCGGATCGATGATCCATCGCCGGGAAGCGGAGCCCTCCGACGTGCCGAACTCCTCGCCGAGCACGCTGTCTTCGGGCCGCTCGCGGGTGATCATCCCGCGAAGGGCTGCCTCGGCCGCCTTGTCGGCCTCGGTGACCGGGGTGAGGTCGGGCTTCGTCTCGACCTTGAGGTCGAGGGCTCCGAATCGCTCCATCGTGATGATGTCGGCGGCATCGGCCATGCGCAGGGCGAGATCGAGATCGGCAGCGTGGTCCACGCATGAAACCTATCCGGGTCTTCGCACGCGGGCGGGGGCGCCCGGATGGAGCCGGAGGCTGCCTAGGCTGGTCTCATGCTGGTCGCGGAAGAGTCGGGTCTGTTCGACACTGTATTTGGCTTGCCCCTTCACCCGCTTGCCGTTCATGCCGCGGTTGTGCTCGTCCCACTCGCGGCGCTCGGCGCGCTGGCTATGGCGTTGTCGCCGCGACTGTCCCGGCGGTATGGCGGGCTCGTCGTCGTGACTGGCATTGCCGCATTCATCGCTTCCTTCGTCGCGAAGGAGGCGGGGGAGGCGCTTGCCCTCAGGGTCGGGCAGCCGGGTCAGCACGCCCAACTCGGCGACGTCGTTCCGCTCCTCGCACTGCTTCTGGCCCTCGGGATTGCTGGATTCTGGCTCGTCGACCGTGGCATTCCCGGCAACCGGTCGAGGCCCTGGTGGCTGCGGCTCGCGGCTGTCGCACTCATCGTCATTGCGATGCTGGCAACGGTCTGGGCCGTGCGCGCGGGCCACACGGGTGCTGAGCTCGTATGGCAGGGCAGGGTTCGCTAGCGTGACCCGGCTCGCGCGATCGTCAGTCGAACCCCTCCGGGTTCGCGCTACGGCCAGCGAGCAGCCGACGCATCGAGGCAAGGCGTTCGCGTACCCCGAGCTCCTGGTCATCGGCCCACGCATTGAGCGCGCAATCGGGCTCGTCATGTGAGCAGGCACGCGGGCAGTCCTCGGTGCCGGCAGCGAGGTCGGGAAAGGCCGAGATCACTCGGTCGAGGTCGACGTGCGCGAGGCCGAATGAGCGGATCCCAGGAGTATCGATGATCCAGCCGCCACCGGGCAGGGGGATGGCGCGGACATTCGTCGAGGTGTGCCGTCCCTTGCCAGTGACGACGTTCACGCGCCCGGTGCTGCGATCGGTGCCCGGGACGAGGTTGTTCACGAGGGTCGACTTGCCGACACCGGAATGGCCGACGACGACGGTGACCTCGTCGGCGAGCGCCTGCTGCAGTGCGAGCGGCGGCCGACGATCGCTCACCTCGAACATCTCGAAGTCGAGGGGGGCGTACATCCGCCGTAGCTCGTCGGGTGGCACGAGGTCGGTCTTCGTGACGATGAGGAGCGGCCGCACGCCGGCGTCGTACGCGGCCACGAGCGCGCGATCGATGAGGCCGAAGGAAGGCGCGGGGTCGGTGGTGGCGGTGACGATGGCGAGCTGGGTGGCGTTCGCGACGATCACCCGTTCGACCGGGTCGGAGTCGTCGGCGGTCCGGCGGAGGGTCGAGGCCCGCTCGAGGCGCCGGACGACACGCGCCTGATTGTCGATGTCGCCCGACAGATCTCCGACGAGGTCGACGTCGTCGCCGACGACGATGCCCTTGCGACCGAGCTCGCGGGCCTTGACGGCGTAGATGACCCGCGGCTGCGCCTCGTCGTCACCGGAGGGAATGGCAATGGTGAATCGTCCGCGGTCGACGGCGATGACGGTGCCGCGCAGCGCCTGCTCATGGGCGGGCCGGTCCTTGGACCGGGGCCTGGAGCCACCACGGGTCGGCCGGACGCGCACATCGTCCTCGTCCATCCGATCGTGGCGACGGCTCATGAGTCCTCGTGGGTTGAAAGGAGCGAGTGCCAGCGGTCGGGGAAGCCGGGGAGGGTCTTTGCGGTGGTGTCGATGTTCTCGACCGAGATTCCGTGGACTCGCAATCCGATGATGGCTCCTGCCGTGGCCATTCGGTGGTCGTGATAGGTCGAGAACCTCCCTGCGTGCAGCATGGTCGGCCGAATCCGCAGCCCGTCAGGGGTCTCGGTGGCATCGCCTCCGAGATGGTTGATCTCGTGCACAAGGGCCTTGAGCCGGTCGGTCTCATGGCCGCGAAGATGCGAGATCCCATGGAGGTGGCTGGGGGTTGAGGCCAGGGCCGCGAGGGCCGCGATCGACGGCGTGAGCTCGCCGACGTCGTGCAGGTCGACGTCAATGCCGAGAATCTCGTCGTGCATGGTGGCGGTGAGGCCGTGGTGATCGAGGGTAATGACGGCGCCCATCTGCTGCAGAAGATCGCGCAGCCAGTCGCCCGGCTGGGTTGTCCGGGTCGGCCAGTCGGCGATGGTGACCGACCCTTTCGTCACGAGGGCCGCGGCGAGGAAGGGTGCCGCATTCGACAGGTCGGGCTCGATGGTGCAGTCGACGGCATTAATGGGCTGCGAGCCGACATGCCATGTATTCGGCTGGGGAGTCGTGACGGCGACGCCGTGCTCGGCCAGCATCGCTATCGTCATGTCGATATGGGGCTGACTCGGCACTGATGCGCCGGTGTGCCGAATGGTCAGGCCATGTTCGTAGCGTGCCCCGGAAAGGAGGAGGGCCGAGACGAACTGGCTCGACCCGGATGCATCGATCGCAACCTCACCGCCGGCGACCCTGCCATCGCCGCGGACGGTGAACGGAAGTGTTGAGCCTCCGTCAAGGGCGACTCCGAGTGCTCGCAGGGCATCGGTGATTGCCGACATCGGACGGGCACGGGCGCCCTCGTCGCCGTCGAAGCGCACATCGGCATCGATCAGGGCAGCCATAGGCGGCACGAATCGCATGACCGTTCCGGCGAGGCCGACATCGACATGAGTGGCTGCGCGCTGCCCTTCGTGCTCGTTCGTGTGCGGGGGGATCGGAGTGCAGGCGATATCGATGTTGCCGACCGGGCTCGGCTGCGACACGTCAAAGTCCGCACCGAGGGCTTCGAGGGCCTTGATCATCAGCCGGGTGTCTCGGGCATCGAGCGCCTCGCGGATGAGGCTCGGGCCATCGCAGAGTGCCGCGAGCACGAGCGCACGATTCGTTGCCGACTTGGAGCCGGGGACACGCACGCTCGCCCGGACCGGGGCGCTCGCGGTCGGTGCGGGCCAGAAATCGTGAGGTGACATCGAGGAAAGGCTATTACCTGCGGGCGAGGTGAACGAATTTCGCCGATTCGGCAAACGATTCAATCAGGCGGCCCGGAATCCGGATGAAACGGCCAGGAGGGGAGGGGCGCAATAGCCTTCACCTGTGGCCGAGCCCTCGAATGTCGACGATTTGCTTCCCGACGGGGGCCTCGCTGAAGTTCTGCAGCAGCGACACTCCGGTCTGGGCTCCCCGATGCTCGTGTTTCGACTGGCGATCGCTGTCACGGTGTCGTGGCTCATCGCCTTGGCGTTCTCGAGGAGTCCGCTCGCGATCTTCGCGCCGATCACCACCCTGCTCGTTGTGCAATCGTCTCCGTGGAGCACGCTCGGGCTATCCCTTCAGCGCATCCTCGGCACCGGCATCGGGGTGCTCGCAGCGTCACTGTGGGTCAATCTCGTCGGGCTTACCTGGTGGTCCTTCTTCATCGCGGTGCTGGCCGCGCTCCTGGCTGCGCGCGTGATCCCGTGGTCGG
>CALPZT020000034.1 GCA_943328365.2 Bifidobacterium breve
ACAGCAATAGCCCGGCCGGCGATTGGCGCCCGCACCATCTGCCGAATGCCGTCGACCATTCCGAGCGCAACGCCAGCGACGGTGTCGGCCGGCTTCTCGCCACTGGGGCCGAGTGTCGACCTCCCAATACGGGTTGCAGCAAAGGCGGCCACCGCGAACCCGGTGGCCGCGAGCATGAGAACGAGCATGCTTCCCGGATCACCGCCGCCGACGAGGGTGCGGAGCGCGACCCCGGCAACGGCTCCGACGGCTGCCGCGATCGTGCCGGAGGTGGGAGTGAGGGCATTGGCCGTGATGAGGTCGCGTCCGGAGACGACATGCGGGAGCGAGGCAGATAACCCAGCGAGGACGAACCGCCCGACTCCGAGGACGACGAGAACCGTCAAGCCGAGCAAGAGCCCGTCGTTGCCGACGAAGACGAGGGCCACGATGGGGAGGGTTGCGAGTGCCTTGACGAGATTTGCGCGCACGAGGACATCGCGTCGGCGCCAGCGATCAAGGAACACCCCCGCGAATGGACCGATGATCGAGTAGGGCAGGAGCAGGATCGCGAAGGCGGCCGCCACCTTCACTGCATCTGGTTGGCGCTCTGGAGAGAACAGCACGAAGGTGGCGAGGGCTGCCTGGAGCAGACCGTCGGCGAACTGTCCGATGAGACGAACAGAGTAGAGCCGCCGAAAATCACGGGTGGCGAGGACCTCGCGTAGTGCAGAGAGTCTCGCCACCCGTGTCACGCTATCAGCGTTCGATTGCTCCGCTGATGAAGTCTTCGACGGCTTGCTTTGCCTCGCTGTCGCTGTACTGCACCGGCGGTGACTTCATGAAGTAGCTGGACGCGGACAGGATCGGCCCGCCGATACCCCTGTCCATGGCGATCTTGGCGGCACGGACAGCATCGATGATGACGCCCGCGCTGTTCGGGGAGTCCCACACCTCGAGCTTGTACTCGAGGCTGAGCGGAACATCGCCGAACGCCCGTCCCTCGAGACGGACGAACGCCCACTTGCGATCGTCGAGCCAGGCAATGTAATCGGATGGACCGATATGAACATTGCGCTCACCGAGGTCGTGGCCGACTTGCGATGTCACCGACTGGGTCTTGGAGATCTTCTTCGACTCCAGACGATCGCGCTCGAGCATGTTCTTGAAGTCCATGTTGCCGCCGACGTTCAACTGGTAGGTGCGGTCGAGGATGACGCCACGGTCTTCGAAGAGCTTCGCCATGACTCGGTGGGTGATGGTCGCCCCGACCTGGCTCTTGATGTCGTCGCCGACGATCGGCAGGCCTGCGTCCTCGAACTTCTTCGCCCACTCCGGGGTCCCGGCGATGAAGACAGGCAGGGCGTTGACGAACCCGCAGCCGGCATCGATCGCGCACTGGGCGTAGAACTTGGCGGCTGCCTCGGATCCAACCGGGAGATAGCAGACAACGACATCGGCCCTGGCTGCCTTGAGTGCGGCAACGATGTCGACCGGATCAGCAGCTGACTCGGTGATGGTCTCGCGGTAGTACTTTCCGAGCCCATCGAGCGTATGGCCGCGCTGAACGACGATGCCGGTTCGCGGGACATCGCAGATCTTGATCGTGTTGTTCTCGGAGGCACCTATGGCGTCGGCGAGGTCGAGGCCGACCTTCTTGGTATCGACATCGAAGGCCGCGACAAACTCGACGTCGCTCACGTGGTAGTCACCGAACTTCACATGCATGAGTCCGGGTACGAACCCTGCAGGATCGGCATCCTTGTAGTACTCGACCCCCTGGACCAGCGATGACGCGCAGTTGCCGATGCCGACGACCGCGAGACGGATTGAACTCATTGCTTCTCCTTGTGTTGTGGTGGTGCGTTACTCGGATGGTGATGGGGGTGCCTTGGGCTCATTCGCAGGCGATTCCTCGGCGGCGATGAGCTCGTTGAGCCATCGGACCTCTCGCTCGGCTCCCTCGAGCCCGTGCTGCTGGAGTTGGAGGGTGTAGGCATCGACGCGTTCGCGACTTCTCGTCATCGACTCGCGCAGGAGGGCGACGCGCTCCTCGAGTCGAGAACGGCGGCCATGGAGGATGCGCACCCGAGCCCTGGCCTCGGTCCTCGAGAAAAATGCCATGTGGGTCGCGAAGCCTTCGTCATCCCAAGCATCGGGCCCTGCCTCATTGACCCATGCAGCGAAGGCCTCTTTGCCATCACCGGTGAGGGCGTACACGACACGAGCACGCTTGGCACTCAGTGCCGGGGCGGAACTGTCGATAGCCGGTGTGACCTCTGCTCCGGTGATGAGATCGCGGGCTGAGAGTCGGTGGAGGGCCGGGTAGAGCGATCCGTAGGAAAGGGGCCGGAAGGGCCCGAGGACGACAGCGAGTCGCTTGCGCAATTCATAGCCATGGAGGGGCCCGTCGCCGAGCATGCCAAGAATCGCGAATTCCAGAATGTCCGCGCGTGTCGTCACGACGGCACGATATATCGGTTCGATATATCGACGCAACACTGGCACCGATGAAGGGCCGGGGCCTGCATGAGGTCCTGCGTAGACTCCACCCATGGCCGTGCCCCGTCGCTCAGGCGTCCGCGGGAGCGTCGTGCGGGGTGATTCCGGTGGACATGTCTCGGCCGGTGGTCGAGCGAAGCCCGCGCCTGCTGAGCCTGTCGCCGATCCAGCGAGCCCAAGATCTGTCGTGAACTTCGGCCTCCAGCGCCGCGCCGCACTGCACCGTCTCTTCAACGGCGGCGCCCTCAGCAGTGATCTCTGCGACGCAGACACGTACCTCCTGCGCGCCGCGAAGCACCACGGCGAAAGCGCTGGCACCGCCTGCCCTGCCTGCCGATCCGACGGCTTCGTCACCGTCACCTACGTGTACGGAGACCAACTCGGTCCCTACTCCGGACGGATTCGGCAAACCGATGAACTCCAGACGATGGCGCACCAGTTCGGCGAGTTCAAGGTTTACGTTGTCGAGGTGTGCCAACGGTGCTCATGGAACTTTCTCGCCACCACATACGTCCTAGGTGACGGCGTGCCGAGGCGTGCGCTGCCGAAGTCTCGTGATCTCCTTGACTGACGCAACACGAATGCTCATCGACCTCCCAGGTCATTGCCCCGAAGGACCCTCGTGAGCCAGCAAGGCCGGCCGCCCCGAAAGCCGCGCTCGACGAATAGCGCAGCGACCGCCCCTCGGCGCCGTCGCTGGCCGCTGCGGGTGGCTATCGGGATTGTGCTGCTCGCGGCCATCGGTATTGGAGTCGGTGCTATCGCGGTGGCGTCGACGAGCGTCCCGTCTCCGAATGAAGTGTCGACAAGTGAGGCGACAATCGTCTACTGGGCCGATGGCTCGACTGAGCTCGGCCGACTCGGTGAGGCGACCCGGCGCAGTGTGCCGCTCGTGAGCGTCCCGATCGAAGTCCAGAACGCGGTCCTCGCCGCGGAGGACCGAACCTTTTATGAGCACGGCGGTATCTCACCGCTCGGGGTTGGCCGCGCTATCTGGAACAACCTGAGTGGCGGCTCGACCCAGGGTGGCTCCACAATCACCCAGCAGTATGCGAAGAACGCCTACCTGTCGCAGGATCGATCCTGGGACCGCAAGCTTCGAGAGGCACTGCTTGCGTTCAAGCTCGAGACTGTCGTCTCAAAGTCGCAGATCCTCGAGGACTACCTCAACACCATCTACTTCGGTCGCGGCGCCTACGGAATCGAGGCTGCTTCCATTGCGTATTTCGGAAAGCCGGTAACCGAGCTCTCCACCTCCGAGGGCGCCGTCCTCGCATCGATCATCAAGTCGCCGAGCGGCCTCTCCCCTGAGGAGAACCTCCCCGCGCTCGAAGGTCGCTGGGTCTATGTCATCGATGCAATGGTGGAACAGGGCTGGCTCACCCCCGAAGAGCGCGCCTCGGCTGCGTTCCCAGAAATCGCAAAGGCCAAGGCGGGTAACCGGCTCGGTGGTCAGACCGGCTTCCTCCTCAACGCGGTTACCTCAGAACTCGCGGCCCTCGGTTTCGACGAGACTGAGATTCAGCGCGGCGGCCTGCGCATCACCTCGACCTTCGAGCGCAAGGCCCAGCGCGCCGCGACCGCCGCAGTGAAGCAGGAGGGCCCGGACTCCGAAACCCAGGGCCTCCGCATCGGTCTGGCGGCCGTGCGCCCGGGCACCGGCGAGGTCGTCGCCATGTATGGCGGCAAGGACTTCGTCGACGATCAAATCAACAACGCTACTCGTCGATTCGCGCAGGCGGGCTCAACATTCAAGCCATTTGCCCTCGCCGCCGCCGTCGAGCAGGAGGTTCCGCTCTCATCCATGTGGGACGGCGATTCACCGGCCACCATCCAGGGCTACACGCTCACCAACTACGGCGACAAGAGCTACGGCAAGGTATCGCTTCTGCAAGCGACCGAGCGCAGCATCAACACGGCATATGTTCAGTTGGAATCTGACATCGGGGTCGATAATGTCGCCGACGCCGCCCTTCGCGCCGGGGTTCCTGAGGGCACGCCCGGCCTCAACCTCGGCCAACTTGACCTCACCTTTGTCCTGGGCACCGCCTCACCATCTGGCCTTGACATGGCGAATTCCTACGCGACCTTCGCTGCGAGCGGCGCGCGGGCGACCCCGACGGTCATCAAGCAGGTCCTTGGCCCGAATGGCGGGCTGCTCTACGAGTCCGATCCCCAGACGACCGAGGCATTCACCGCCGACGTCGCGAACACTGTCTCGTACACGCTGTCGAAGGTCGTCACGAATGGCACGGGTGCCACCGCCCTTGCGCTCGGCCGACCTGCGGCCGCCAAGACCGGCACGACCGACGGCAACCGCAGCGCTTGGTTCGTCGGCTACACCCCGCAACTCGCGACCGCCGTGCTCATGGCAAAGGAGGACGAGGCCGGTATCCCGGTGTCACTCTCTGGCACAGGCGGCCTCGGCACCGTGACCGGCGGCTCATTCCCGGCGGCCATCTGGGTCGCCTTCATGAAGGCCGCGCTCGGCGACTCGGAGGTCGCCGCATTCCCCGCACCGCCCGCCGGCGTCATCGTCCCCGTCAATTGCCCAACCGTTCTCCCGCCGGAGGGCGAGGAGGTGCCGTTGGGCTGCCCGATCCCGCAGATCGTCGAGTTCGGGCCCTCGAGTGAGCCGGTCGACGAGTCAAACCCCGGCGATGTCGCACCATTGCCATCTGAGCCCGTCGACCCAGCTGTTGACGTGCCATCGCCGGAGGCCAATCCAGACGGATCCCCCGCACTTCCGGTTGACCCTGCTGCCCCGGCACCGGCACCGACTCAGACACCGACTCCGACTCCGAGTGCGGCTGGCAGCGGGCCTCCGACCGAGTAGGACCAATAGGCTCATTTCTCGTGACCACTCGACCGGAGATCGTGCACCCATCCGCCGAGGATCCGATCGTTTCCTCGGCGAGCAATATCGTCGGAGGACCCTTCGGACGTCTCGCGCGCGCGGGGCGCCATTGGTGGTCGCCGCTCCGGGTGCTCCTCCTGTTCACGACGGTCGCGTATGCGGTCGGCTACGCCCTTGATCTTTCGTGCCGGGCCACCGGCTGGGCCTCGCCTGAGCGATATGAACACCTCTGCTACTCGGATATCCCGCCCCTGTACTCACTGCGCGGCTTCGCCGATGGCCTCATCCCGTACCTGCAGACCGCCCCGGGGCAGACCCCACTCGAGTACCCGGTGATCACCGGGGTTTTCATGCAGATTTCAGCAATGATCACTCGGGGTCTCACCGGCGTCTTCGGCAGCCTCGATGCCGGTCAGACCTTCTTCGACGTCAATGTGCTCCTGCTGCTCATCGCACTCCTCGTGGCGGTCATCACCACTGCACTCACGGTGAAGCGCCGGCCGTGGGATGCCGCCATGGTGGCCCTCGCGCCCACCGTGATCCTCGCGGCGACAGTGAACTGGGATCTCCTCCCGCTCGCGTTCGCCGGCTGCTGCCTGCTCCTTTGGTCGCGCTCGCGACCGCTGGCCGCCGGAGTCCTCCTCGGGTTGGCCATCGCGGCGAAGTTCTATCCGCTGTTCTTCATCGGGGCATTCCTGGTGCTCACCCTGCGCTCGGGGCGGTGGCGGGCCTTCGGTCTTCTCCTTGCCGGCACGGCGGCCAGTTGGCTCGCTGTGAACCTGCCGTTCATGATCGCCAACGCCGAGGGGTGGTCGTTCTTCTACCGATTCAGCCAGGAGCGCGGGGAGGACTTCGGCTCGATCTGGTTCGCAGCGTCACAGCTCGGCATCGGCAGCATCCAGCCTGAAACACTGAATCCCATCGCCTCGGGCCTGTTCCTGCTGCTCTGCCTTGCAATCGGCATTCTCGCCCTCACGACGGCCAGACGGCCGAGGCTCGCTCAACTCCTCTTCCTCATCGTGGCTGCTTTCGTCGTGACGAACAAGGTCTACTCGCCGCAATACGTGCTGTGGCTCGTGCCGCTCGCCGCCATGGCTCGGCCTCGGTGGCGCGAGTTCATCATCTGGCAGGCGGGGGAGGTCGTCTACTTCGTCGCGATCTGGTGGTTCCTCGTGGGCTACGGCGTCACCGACACCAAGGGCATGACGCCGCAGTGGTACGCGGTGGCGACCTTGGTCCACATCGCCGTGACGATCTGGTTCGCGGCCCTCATCATTCGCGACATGGTCAAGCCAGACCGAGACCCGGTGAGAACCGATGGCTTCGACGATGACTCCGATGACCCGGGAGGGGGCGTATTCGACAAGGCACCGGATGTCTTCACCCTCCAGCGACTCCGCAGGTCGTCCTACTCTGGCGAGTCGATCTCAAGGACCTCGTCGAATCGTGTTGTCGTGAATCGGACGTCGGCGGTCACCTGATCGCCCACGGCCGGGATCACGCAGCCCCGTGGCAGCCAGATCATCGAATGGTGCTGGTGCGGTGGTTCGGCGAACCACCGTTGGCGTCCGGCCCACGTGAACGGCGACATCGCTCGTCCGGCTGACTCGAGTGCGCCGGTTCCTGCGGCGACGACCCGCTGACGTGCGGATGCCACGGGGCTGGGGGCCGAGAGGCCGATGCCATGCCCGGTACCTCCCGACACCACAACGAGCGTGCCGTCCTTCGGGCCGGTGCGCTGGCGATACCCGACGCGCGTCCGTGCAGGGAGTGGATGCACGGCGAGAACAGTGCCCTGCGCGGTCAGGGCGCTTCGATCACCAAGCCAGAGCCGTGTTCCGATGCGCGACCGGAGCTCGATGCCCGGTGTGGCGGCCGCAACGGAGGCGAGTTCGTCATCGCTGAGATGCGACGTCCAGATAGCCGCGGCCGTCGCCGACTGGGCCGTCCATCCTGAAACCTCAGCCGACCAAAGGCCGGCCCATCGGCAGACCTCGCGGGCACGCGGACTCATGGAAACCGCTCCGCGTCCGGTCTCCTCGTCGGCGGGCTGCGTCATCGGCAGGTGGAGGGTGAGGCCCTCGATCGCCAGACGGCCCTCGTGGATTGCCGATCGGATCGAGGTGTCGGCAAGGGTGGCGAGGAGTTCGCGCTCGTCCATCCCGAAGCGGTGCATTGAACTGCGAGCCTCGATGAGGACGCGACTCACCCCGCCGCCAGCACTGAGGGCGAAGAGCGCGGAGGGCCTCGAGACGGTTCGGATCACTCGCGCGGAGTCGGTTCGTTCGAGGACCCGTGACCAGGCTCGTTCAGCCGAGGCATCTCGGGGCTCGAATGGCTCGAGGACGACGACATCACCGGCGTAGGAGCCGAGAATCCCGTCGAGTTCATAAATGGTCCCAACAGCCATGCAGCCACTGCCGAGTCTCGTCGCCTCGCGAGCGAGGAGGCTCTGGCCAACGCCGTAGCCATTGCCCTTCACGACCGGGATCAATCGCGCCTGTGCCGAGGTGGCGGCAGCAACGGATTCAAGGTGTCGGCGCCATGCACCCGTATCCAACTGCAGCGTGAACGACATGTGACGAGTCTCCTATCCGCGACGTGACTGATAGGCGCGGAACGCCGCGGCCCACCCAGCGCGGAGGATGTAATCCCACTCGCCGACGTATTCCAGGGCGAACCCGCCGGTGCCGACCTTGAACTGGACGAGGCCGAAGAGGTGATTGGAGGGGTCGAGGGTGTCGGCGATGCCGCGGAGGTCGTACACAGCGCATCCTGCCGCGTGCGCATCGCTGATCATCCTCCACTGGAGTGCATTCGACGGACGGACATCGCGATCGGCGGTCGTCGACGCCCCGTAGGAGTACCAGGCGTGATTGCCGACGGTGACCATGAGGGTTGCGGCGGCCAGGTGGCCTTCATGGTGGGCGAGGTAGAGCGAGAGGGGCTCGCTGCCCTCCCGATTCAACTCGCGCCACATCCGCTCGAAGTACTGCAGGCCGCGCGGGGTGAAGTGGTCACGGGCAGCGGTCTCGACGTAGACCTCATGGAACGCGGCGAGGTCGGCGATGCCACCGCGGGTCACCTCGACACCGGCCTTCTCGGCCTTTCGTATGTTTCGTCGCCACAACTGGTTGAACCCGGCGAACACGTCACCGATTGAGCGACCGGCGAGCGGAACCTGGAAGACGAAACGTGGCTGGACATCGCCGAACCCGGCATCGTCACCCGACTCCTGACTCCACCCCATCGATCGCAGCCGCTCGGTGAGTTGGACGCCGCGGGTCGAATGCCAGTCGGCCAATGTCTCGCTGATGCGGCGTGGTGGGTCGGCTGATCCGTCGCTCCAGGAGGCGATCGATGCCTTGATGGTGTCGGCCTGCCAGCGCCGAACAGGCACGGGCGGACCCATCTTCACCTGGAACGCGCCGCGACCACGGCAGTGGGCGAGCAGTGGCTCGAGCCATTCAGCCAATGAGATCGACGGGTACCGCTCGCGTTGCCAGTCGATGTCCGGGCCCTCGGGCAGGTAGGCCAGGGATCGACGGGGGAACCGGGGCACCGGACGGTAGAGCACGAGCCCCGCCGCGACGAGTTGCGAACCGTCGAACCACCCGAGGGACTCGTGATCCCAGCCGACCTTCACCGCGCCCCACTCGGGGAGTTGGAGAAAGGAGGAGATATTAGAGGAATTTATTCTACGGACCTATCCGCACACATCGAGCTGTCAACTTCAAGCGATCGATGATATATTCAACCTTGAGCCGCCAGACAAAGCGAATGACCCAATTTCACGACCCAAATGTTCAGCTCCTCGAAATTCCCCGCGTCATGAATGAATGCTACACCCGGTACACTCAATCTAGATCATCGAAATTCCCCGCACCTTGTATGAATACCACATCCTCACATTCAGCACCCTGATATCACAAACTGCAGTTGCCCCTCCCTCAGTCGTTTTCCTGGCCTACACGATCAAGATGGATCTGAGCAACAAGATCATGGACAAGAGCCCCGATACATCTGGAAGGAAGGGATCACAAGATCATAGGCACAACAAGATCATGGACAAGATCAAACAGCACCGGTGTGATGTTTGATCTCCTCTTCCCAGGCTGGGCTAGTCGAAAGACGCTGACTCACGACTCTTGACTCTCTCGACTTTGTCGACTACCACATGAATATGGCACAGAAATGCTGTCAAACCCTTAACCTGCTTAAACCCTATGAACGCTTACACTCGCACTTCCCCTGTGCGCTTACACTCGCACCTCCCCTGTACGCTTA
>CALPZT020000035.1 GCA_943328365.2 Bifidobacterium breve
GAGGCGGCGTAGACAAGGCCGACGACAACCGTGCGCCACGCACCGGCGATTCGATAGAGCTGAACGGCGCACCAGACCCCTCCCGCAAGGAGCACGAGCCCGCCAGCGAGCCGGTTGCCGGTGAGCAGCGCCAAGGCGAACCCGACGATGAGTGATGCTGCCGCGACTACGGCCACGTACACGCGCATGCTCGAAGGCTAGCGGCAGTTCACGAGCGGGCGCTTGTGCCGATCTGGCATTCGATTACAGAACCTCGTCAGCGAGGTTCGACAGGTCGGACCGCACGTCCCATAGTGCCGGAAAGAACTTGCGGTCGCGAAGCCCGCCGATGACCTCGACCGGCGTACCCTGCGTGCCCCGCACATTGAAGCCGATGGTGCGCTCCACGACCCGAAAGTGCCGATCGCGCCAGGCCATGAACGCCTCGTCGATGTCGAACAGCATCTCCGCGAGTTGGTACAGGTCCTCGTGCGCCTCGTAGCCGGTGAACAGGTCGATGAGGGCAAGGGATCGCTCCTCGAGCATCGTGACGAACATCGTGCCAAGCTCCGGGACCGACGCCCGAATCCCTCGGAATCCAGGCGAATCGAAGCCGGATCCATGTCCGAGGGCCTTGCGGACCTGCTGGTAGTCCCACGGGGTCATCTGCTCGAGCATGTCGAGCTGGACGGTCGCGTATCCGATGCACAGCCGTACACGTGCGAGCAGCCGCAGGGCGGGCTGCACCCGCCCCTCACGGAGCAGGGTGAGGCTCTCATTGACCTCGGAGATCGCGAGCTTGAGCCAGAGCTCGGATGACTGATGGGTGACGGTGAAGAGCAGCTCATCGCGATGCAGCCACTCCTCCGGGCCCTTCTGCAGCGCGAGGAGCTCATCGGTCCTGATGTAGCGCTCGTAGTCGCTGCCGCCAGTGCCCTCGAGGATCTGCTCAGCGCCGTGACTCATCGGGGTCTCCGCTCCAGGTGGGCGCACCTGCCGTGCGTCGCAGGGAAAGTATGCCGCGACGAGGCGCACCCGGGAATGCACACCGATCACCAGATCTCGCATCCTGCCTTACGCTTCGAAGGGCTTTGGCTTGAATACCTTCAGAAGCGCAAGGCAGGACGACCCAATGCAGGCTGACGCACGTCTCAGTCGCGCTCGACCTCAGGCAGAGCGGGCCGCATGCACCTCGGCATCGCGAACGACCTGCTCAAGGACGGTGAGCGAGGCGGTGAGCTTGCCATTCCAGTGCTCGGCGCGAACGCACCACATGACCGTGTCAGCAGCCTCGAGCACGCCATCTCGCACCGAATTCGATCCATTCGACCCCAGTCGGGTCACGACGCGTTCCGCGGCGCTCACCCACCGCTGGGCCAGCCGCAGGTGCTGGATCTGCTTGTCGAGGTCCACCACGACGTTTCGGGCGTCTGGGACCTCGAGGGTGATCTCATGCAATTCGCGCTGCACTCGATCCGCGGCGCGGAGAAGTTCGGCGGTCGTGGCCTCGTGCATGTGCGCTCGGCGAACATCGATGATCAACTGCTCGCAATCGGCCTTCGCCGAGGATTTCGCGGCAAAGAACCTGTCAGACGTTCGGTGGGGGACCTGCTTGGCCATGATGCGCGCGAGGCGGCTGGGGCCGGTGGACTGCTGTGACATATTCGCTCCTTCGTCAACGATGGATGATGCGAACGCTGTACACCTCATTTGTACTCCTGTCGCGACCGTTTAGGCGGATATACAGCCCATCTGCGCCAGATTCGCCGGACGTGCCCCGCAATCGTTTAGGGCCTAGGGTCAGGTGTCCGGTTTTTCGCCTGCGCTTGGAGCCTGCAACGTGCCTTCGTCCACCATCCGTGTCGGCCTTCTCGCCTACGGAGCCATCGGCCACGAGCACAACCTGGCGGTCCAGGCGACTGATGGCCTCGCCCTCGCCGCTGTGTGCGACACGAATCCCGAGCGCATTGCCGCCGCGCTCGAACTCGCACCCGATGCCATCCCGTTCGCTGAGGCTGGCGCGATGCTCGACTCGGGGCTCATCGACCTCGTCGTCGTCTCCACCCCTCCCGACAGCCACTACTCGTGGGCCAAGGCTGCGCTTGAGCGAGGCATCCATGTCATCCTCGAAAAGCCGATGGCCCTCACCGCCGAGCAGTGCGATGAGCTCATGGCGCTCGCTGCCGCTCGCGAACGCCTGCTCGTCGTCTACCAGAACCGGCGCTACGACGCCGACTTCGTCACCCTCGCGAGGCTCATCACCTCGGGGGTCATCGGCGAGGTCTTCCAATACGACAGTTTCGTCGGCGGATACTCCAGGCCCTGCACCTACTGGCACTCGGATGCTTCGGTCTCGGGCGGGGCGATCTTCGATTGGGGCAGTCACTTCCTTGACCAGATCCTTGCCGTGATGCCGGGCGAGGTCGCCCATGTGGGCGGCGTCAACCACAAGCGCCAGTGGACCCACGTCACGAATGCTGACCACGCGCAGGTGACGATCACCTTTGTCGACGGCACGCAGGCCACCTTCGTCAACTCCGATCTCGCTGCCGCTCGCAAGCCCAAGTTCTACGTGCTTGGCACCGAGGGTGCGATCGTCGGCGACTGGGATCCGCAGGCAGAGCCGGCTGTCGCCGACCTCCCGGCGATCCTCACCATTCATCGACCCGATGCCCCTGAGGAGCTCGTCGAGCTCGATGTCGTCCCCGCCTACGCGTTCCATTCATCAGTCGTCGAGTTCCTCGCGAATGGAACGCCCATGGCGGTCGAGGCGCGCCAGTCGCGCGATGTCGTCGCGCTCATGCAGGCCGCCGAGGCTTCGGCACTCGATAACGGCATGCCAGTCGTGCCGCAACTGCTGCGGTAGCCGGTGTCCGTCGGCTGGGGCTTCCTCGGCGCTGGCTGGATCGCGACGAAGGCCATGGCCCCGGCCGTCCACGCGGCGAGCGGTGCGCACCTGCAAGCGGTCGCAAGTCGCAGCCCGGAGCGATCGACCGTCCTCGATCCGCTGGTGGTTCGTGCCGATTACGACGCGCTCCTCGATGATCCGGACGTCGACGTCGTCTACGTGTGCCTCGCGAATGATCAGCACGCCGAGTGGGTCGTCAAGGCTCTTGATGCCGGCAAGCATGTGCTGTGCGAAAAGCCGCTCGGGCGTGATTCGGATGAGGCACGGCACATGGCCTCAGCCGCGCGGCGAGCTGATCGACTGCTCGTCGAAGCGGTCTGGACCAGATGGCATCCGCGCTTCCGCCGGCTGGCAGAGATCGCCACATCCGGAGCCCTCGGCGACCTCTCGTCGATTGATTCGGCATTCACCTTCCCCGGCGCGATCGACGGCAACTACCGGGCCGATCCGAGCAAGGGCGGTGGCGCCCTCCTCGATGTGGGCGGCTACCAGGCGCACGCCTGGGTCGCACTCAGCGGCGGCGCGAATGACATCAGCATCGAGCAGGCAACATCGTCCATCGGCCCAACAGGGGTCGACCTCACCACCAGCGTGGCCGCGCTCATCGACGGCACCGTCCACGCAAACGCGCTGTGCTCCTTCGAGATGGACGAAGCCCAGCACCTCATCGTGCGGGGTTCGATCGACACGGCAGCCATGGGTGCCGGACAGGCATTCACCTCCTGGCGCGAGGAGTCCACCCTGCTCGTCGGCAGCACCGTGGAGGTATTCGCCCCGGTCGATGCCTACCAGGTGATGATCGAACAGGTCAGCGCCCGGATCCAAGGCGAGGACTCATGGGTCGTGCCGATGAACGACACGATCCGGGTCGCCGAGATCCTCGACGCGGTCCGCGCCATCGCGACGTGATCCTCAGACCGTTGCCTTCGAGCCGTGGAGCATGCCCCGAAGGCCCGCCATCCGCACTGCCTCATGGCGGCCGCTCACGCCGAAGTAGCGATAGATCGCCATCGTCTCCTGCCGCACCGTCGATTCGCTGTAGCCAACCTGCCGCGAGATCTGCGGATTCGTCATGCCCTTCGCAAGGAGCTCGAGAATGCGCGTCTGCCGCTCGGTGAGATCAGGCCGCTCCTGCTGCGGTGCCTCAAGCTGGGCGACGCTCGATCCGCCGGCTCGCTCAGCGAGCGGGAGGATCCCGAGCGGAGGGCCATCGCCTCGATCCCCTGCCGGCGCGCTTAGCGCATGCGAGGCACGGACCATGTCGCCGAACAGCATGCTCAGGTACAGCGCGACCACAGCCGATACTCCGTTGAGCTCTGCATGGAGCATGTCGACACTCGGCGCGCCGCTCATGAACATCTGGACAGCCCCCACCCTCTCCCCCGGAAGGCTCAGTGGCCACACGACGATTGAATCGCTCGTGGTCATCTCTGAGTCAAGCCACGGGTACCTGTCAGTGAGTTGCTCACGCGAGGTGATGATGAGCGGCTCACCTGCCCGAACGGCGTCGGACATCGGCGAGGTATCCCACAGCGACAGGGTCGCAAATGAGTCGAGGAGCGTCTGAGGCACCCCAAATGACCCAACAGCATGGAGCAGGCCGTCGTGGCCGAACAGGCTGATGACCGCCGCCCGCGCTCGATGATCAGGCATGAGATTGAGGACGAGGTGCTGGGCGATGTGATCGCAACTCGGCCGGGTCATGAGCAACTGGACGACGCTCATGAGCGCGCGCGAGTCCATGAGGTCGCTCTTGCGCCGGCGCGGGGCCGCGTGCGTGGCATCAGGGGCGGCGGCGTGCTCTGTCTCAAGTGCTTCGATGGTGGAAACGTGAACCTCGCAGTGGTCTCGTCGCGCATGAGCGGTCAATGGATGCTCAGGCAATGGTCCACGGTTCGGCGGGGCTGTTGCGATGGCGAGCGATCCAATCGGACCAGTCTTGGCCGGTCAGCACCAGATCAGGTGACTGCAACCACCGCAACGACGTCGACGACGACCGCGAGGATGATGCCCACGAACATGCCTGACCGCATCGGCGAGCGGGTGCCGAAGGCGACAGCAGCCAAGAATCCGCCGACGAGCCCGCCGCTGATCCACCAGTGCGATGACGCGGCGACCACCGCGAGGATCGCCGTGCCAGCAGCAAGCAGGGTCCAGCACACAAGGACAGAACGTCTGCGACCGAGCCGGACAGCGGATCCGCCTCGTCCCGCGGCCACGTCCAACTCAAGATCGGGAAGCGCGTTCGCGAGATGCGCGCTCACTCCGATGATCGCGAAGCAGGCGGTCGCCCACCACGACGGCGGCTGCCCATCGAAGCCATATGACACGAAACCCGGGACCGCTCCGAATGCGAGCGCGTACGGAAGCCACGACCAAGAGGTGCGAGAGAGCCTGAGGTTGTAGAGCCAGGCCATGGCAAGGGCAAAGACATGGAGCGACCCGCCAATAAGCCCAGCAACGAGCCAGCTCAGCGCCACCGAGGAGGCGAGCGCCACGATCGCACCGATCCACAGGCGACGGGCGGTGACGTGGGCAACCACGGTGGGCTTGCCTGCCCGGGCGGACACCGCATCGAGGTGAGCGTCGAATGCGTCATTGCTCCAGCCGACCGATAACTGGCCGATGAGCACAGTGACGAGCAGGAGCAGGATTCCCGGAAGGCGCCACCCGACGCTCCAGCCAAAGGCAGTGATGACCAAGGTGACGGCAACGGTCGGACCCGGGTGGCATGCCCGGATGAAGGCGGCCAGTGATCGCATGGAGTCGGACGCGGCGATCAGCCGTTGACGTGCTCGAGCAGGAGCGCGGCGAACCGCGCCGGGTCGTCGACATGCGGCTCGTGGCGGGCATCGGGAAAGGAGACGAGCCTGCTCCCCTCGAGCAGGGAGTGCGCATGAGCACCATGGGCCATCGGAATCATGGGATCGTCCTCTCCCCAGATGATGAGCACGCGATCGCCGTCCAAGAGGTAGAGCTTGTCGAGAGCCGACACCCGCTGGCCACGCACCCCGACAACGCTGCGCAGGGTAGCGAGGAATGCTTGCCTGCGCTCCTCGTCGTCGAGACGGCTCACGGTGCGCAGCGCGCCTGAACTCAGGGCATGCGGTGACATGCCGACCTTCGCAAGCATCCGGCCTGCACGAGCAGCGCCGGCAATCGTCCTACGGTTGATCGCAACCTTGAGTGCGAGGGCCGCGCCTGGGAGCGCCGCAGCCCTGAGCCCGATGAACGTCTCCTCCCCGAGCCCTCCGCTCGAGGCGAGGACGAGCCGGTCGACACGTGCCGGGAACTGGTAGGCGAACTGCAGGGCGATCCCGCCGCCGAGCGAGTGCCCAACGAGGTGGACCCGCTCGTGACCGAGGAGGTCGAGCAGGTCGCGAAGTGTGCTCGCCATGGCTCCGAGGCTGTAGTCGCCGGGTTCCTTCGAGGATTCACCGTGGCCGGGAAGATCGACCGCGATGACCGCAGCGCCCTGCCCGGCGAGCAGGTCAAAGACCGGCTGCCATGTATCAGCATTGGATCCGATCCCATGGACGAGGAGGATGGGGGTGCCCGCACCGAGATGCTCGCGGTAGGCAATTGTCCGGCCGTGCAGGTGCGCAAACTCGCGCTCGACCGCCTGTGATGCCTGGCTCAACACTGACCTCGCCTGACCCATGATCGTCTCTCCGCTCCACGTGCTCGGGCTCTGCAAACTTACGTAAGCGTAACCTACGCAACCGTAAGTTAGCTACCCGGGTCCTTGCCGGCGGGCTGCTCGCACCTCGCAGCGGAAACGGATGACCCAGGGTGCGCATATAGAGAGGAGACATCGACTTCTAGGCTATGGAAATGGTGGCCTCGTGGATGAATCCATGTCTCCGCATGACGGCTATCGCCTTCACCGCAGCGATCATCACCACTGGATGTTCGCGTGCTCCAAGCCCGGCCGACGTCGCCAGGGACCAGCCCTTCGGCCCGTGCGGAACCTCCTACCCTGAGCTCATCGCCAAGGCGAGGGAGGAGGGCCGCCTCACCCTCATGGGCACACCACGTGCGACGGCCGGCACGGCACGAGTCATCGAGGGCTTCACGAACGAGTACGGCATTAGGGTCTCCACGGTTTTCGACGACGCATCGAGTGCTGATGAACTAACGATCCTGCGGACATGGAAGGGCGACGCTCGGTATCCCGATGTCGTTGACCTCACTCCCGCAGCCCTCGAGGAAGCAACGGGCCAGGGATTACTCGCCGACTACCGGGTGCAGTCGTACGACGCGATTTCGGACCGGTTCAAGCGCCCGACCGGCCTGCAGGTCGCGAACTACTCGGGGCTCATGAGCTTTGGCGTGAACCGGTCGAAGGTATCGAATGTCCCCCAGACGTGGGCTGATCTCGAGAAGCCCGAATATCGCGGGGCCATCGCCCTCAACGGAGATCCCCGCGAATCCGGGGCAGGGCTTCAGGCCATCGCCGCCGCAGCACTGGCAAACGGCGGTTCGTACGACAATGTGAAGCCTGGCATCGAATTCTTTGCTCGCCTTCGGAAGTCCGGCAACCTGCGCGTGTCCGAGGTCAACAGCGCAGACATCCTCTACGGCGACAGCCCGATAGCAATCGACTGGAACTACTCCTTCCCCCCACTGGCCCGCGCGCTCGCGAAGGACGGAATCGAGTTCGTGACGGTCGTTCCCTCCGACGGCATCGCACGGGGCGTCTACTTCCAGGGCCTCGTGACCGATGCCCCGCATCCGTGCGCTGCACGACTGTGGCTCGACCACCTCGTAAGCGATGATGTCGCCGTCACCAGGATGCGAGCCGGCGCCATTCCGGCTCGGTACTCGGCCACGACTTCACGGCTCTCCTCCACCGAGCGGGCACTCCTCCCGTCGAACTCCGACATCAACGCCTCGCTCGCACCGACGCCAGAGCAGTTTCGCAGGATGAGCGCGCTCGTCAGCGAACTGTGGGTTCCCCTCGTCGTCAACGCGAAGGTCGGCTCACCGTGAACCGAGACCGCGCCACCCTCATCGCGAGCACCACCCTCATCGGCGCCCTCATACTCGGGCTCGCCGGCCTGGCCTTCGCCGCCTTCCTCCGCGAGGCCGCCCCCATCAACATCGAGGCAGACCTCCTCCAGGAGTCGACCGCACTGCCCGCTGAGGTCGTCCATGACGCACTCGTGAAGGCCGGATTCACCTCGACCCTGTACAACAGCGGCACCTACGACATCGTCGTCGAGAAGGTTCAGGACTCCCTGGAGCCTCGCGCCATCGATATCGGCGTGAACGCGCGCCCGGTCGACTCCGAAAGGTTCCCGAACGTCGTCAGCCTCGGCACCATCGGGAACATTCCCGTGCTCATCATTGCCCGCGCGGGCGTGACCCCGATCACGAGCCCGGCCGATCTCCGCGGAAAACGGATCCAGGTCGGATACCCGGGCAGCACCGCCGCCGAGGTCGGCGAGCGAATCCTTGCTCAGTTCAATGTGACCCAGGGGAATTCATCCCTCCAGTCCGACAAGCGGTCCGTGGCCGAGGCGATGGTGCTCTCCGGCGAGTCCGACGCGGCGATCGTCATGTACAGCCCCTACGACGACAGCCACGCTGACTTCATCACGACTCCGGGGTTGCAGATCGTCCCGATCCCCGCAGCCAAGGCGGTCGCGGGTCGTATCGGCTACGTCGTGCCGGTGGCCCTTCCGGCAGGGGCATACCGGGTCGCCGATCCCGTCCCTGCGGAGGACATCACGGTCATCGGAGTGCCGATCACCGTCGTGGCACGGGATTCCGTGAGCCGCTCCGCGATCTTCGCCATCGCACGAGCGCTCAACGCGCGATTCGGACGGGGCTCGGTGCTCTCGGAGCCGGGAGAGTTCCCCCAATTCCTCTACAACATCCCCGCCAGCGATGCTGCCAGCGAGTACTACGAGGCCGGGATCATCCCCTGGCAGTACCGGTTGCTCCCCGCCCCGGTGGCCGATCTTGTCATCCCGATCGCGGTGACTGGCTCGGTATTGCTCATCCTCGCCGCCCTCTACCAACTCTTGCTTCCGGAGTTCTACACCGTCTGGAAGGAGATCATCCGGCCGCGCCGTCATCACCGGCGCCAAAGGCGCGTGCGCCACGGCTCCTTGCCAGACGAATCAAGATAACGGGTTCGGCCGCCTGCACGATCGCCGTGCAACCGACTCGCAGGAAGTCGCCCGGCCCGAGTCGATGAGCAGCCGGTTCAACGAGCGACCACTGCCCGGCGAAGCAGGCGAGGAACATGATCATTTTCGAGGTCGGAGCGACGCTGACCGGCTTCCGGGCATCGAGCACCTCGACCGACGCCGCCCACTCGCCCCGGCGGCACATGACATTCAGGTCTCGGGTGGGGCCATCAGGCACCGAGCACGTGACCTCGGCCTCGCCCCCGAAGCGCACCGGAGCAAGCGGTTCGAGTCGGCACTCCACCCCATTGATAGCGAGGACCATCACTCGACCCTCCACCAGCAGGATCGTCCGATCGATCCCTGGAAATGCTGAGAACGAGCACTCGCGGACGACATCGGCGATGCTGACCCGCCAGTCGAATGAGTCGATCGTGGAACCCTCGGGCTCTGCCGCTACCTGCCTCGTGGTACCCGCGCCATTAGCCCAC
>CALPZT020000036.1 GCA_943328365.2 Bifidobacterium breve
ACGTGCCGAATCGCGATGCCAGCATCGCGCGCCCACAGTGCTGTCGCCGCCATGAGTTGACCCCCCGCGCTGTCGCCTGCCAGGGCGATGCATGCGGGATCGATCCCGAAGATCACCGGGTTGGCAGCGACTTCCCGCAGCACCGCCTGCACGTCAAGCCAGGCTGCCGGGAATGGATGCTCTGGTGCTCGCCGGTAGTCAATCGCGATGACGGCACAGCCCGATGCGCCGGCCAGCGCCC
The DNA here is from genome assembly GCA_943328365.2 of Bifidobacterium breve. GTDB lineage: Bacteria > Actinomycetota > Actinomycetes > S36-B12 > S36-B12 > WLND01. The sequence goes on from CALPZT020000036.1 coordinate 242, forward strand.
GACAGAGTCGATCGTGGGTCTCGAGGTCACCGAGCACCCATCCGCCTCCGTGCGCGTAGACGACCGCGGGGAGCACCGACTTCGGATCTGGGTGGTAAAGACGAACCGGGATCGTGACATGCCCCCGGACCGCCAAGTCGACGACACGGGCAACTGGCTCTACGGGGCCGAAGGCAGCAGCGGCCGCAGCCACCAACCCGGCGCGGGCCTCTTCGATCGAACCCTCTCGGCGAGGTCGTCGCACGGGCATTTGAGCAAGCAGGTTCTGCGCCTGTGGGTCGAGTTTCGGCACCGTCGTCATCGGTCGATCGTCAGCCCTGCATGGATCGGATCCGCGGCAGCACATCATGCGCCAGGCGCCGCAAGCCATCGGGGGTGCTGAGCCCGAACGGCGTATCGAACTCCACGCGCAGCGCTCCTGCCTCAAGGATCTCCATCGCGTGATTCGCGACGTCGTCCGCCGTTCCCCAGAACGCGAAGCGGCGCAGGATGTCGTCAGGGATGAGCAGCCCCGCCCCCGCGTGATCCCCCACCGCGAGCCGCGCCTTGACCCCCCGAAGCAGATCCGGATCGACTTCGACTGTCGCGTCCAGGGATGCGACGACATCGAAGTAAGGGGCGCACGCTGAGCGGACTGCACGCGCTGCCGCCTTCGCATCGTCGTCGACGACAGCGACGGCGTTGAGGCAGACGCCAACCTCACGCTGCGTCCCGGCGTCAGACAGGAGGCCACGAAGCCGGCCGACCATCGCAGGGTTCGCCGAGCCACCGGCTTGAATTTCGTCGGCGACGGTCGCTGCGTAGCCGGCAAGCTTTGCGCTCCAAGTGCCGATCAGCAACGGCACCCTTGGACGATACGGCTCGTATTCCAAGCGCAGGCCCTCCCCGAGCGAGTAGACGCGGCCGGCGTAGCCGGACGCATCCCCGGCCAGCAGTCGGGTGACGATCTCGGCCGTGTCGGTGATGGCCGCTATGGACCTGTGTTGATCGATCCCGAGCTGATCGAGCCAGGCGCCTCGGACGAGCCCGTAGAACGCTCGTCCACGCGAAGCCATGTCGAGATAGGCGACCTGGCCCGCGATCTCGACCGGATGATGGGTCCAGGGCGAGTAGGCCGCGACACCAAGGCGAATGCGGCTCGTCGCCGCGGCCATCGTTGCCAGGACCATGGCCGGCGGCTGGAACATGAGATCACCGAAGACGGTGATGGCATCGAAGCCCGCAGCCTCCGCGACCTCCGCGATCTCCGTGTAATCCGCGGCCGTGACCTTCCCGGCAAGCCCGATACCCACCTGACCTGGGGTGGTAGCCGCTCGCATGCCGGTCACGTGAGGTCGGCGGTGCGGAGTTCGACCTCACCGATTCGGTCAATGCGCATGATGAGGCCCTCCTCCGGGTCGGGGCAGCACACGAGCGTGTCCTGCTCAAGCCAATCGCCCTCGGGTAGCCTGCGCATCTTGCCGGCCAGCAGCGGGAAGACCGCCTGCATGGCCCAAAAGCAGAAGTGCTTCGATTCGGGGACGCTCAGCTGGTCACTGTTGCGCACCTCGAAATAGTCGCCCACCGACATGCCGCACACTGATCGGCCGCGGATCTCGTGCACGCTCACGCGTAAGTCGTACAGCCGCATACTGTCCTCGGACAAGGCGTCCTCCATCACTCGTTCTTGCGTCACTTGGGTCGTTTGCTCCGGGTGTTTCGCGTGCGCTCCTCCTCTTGTCAGGTGACCTCGAAATAGTCCGTTGGGTCGAATATCGAGTGGGCAGCGCGCAAGGATTCGAGCGAACCCGGCCATGCTGCCTTATTGCGGCCCGTGTCGTCCTGCGAATAGTTGTGGCAGCCCCCGATAACAGTCGGCCCCCGGTCAAGGAGTTCGTCCGCCTGCGCCTTCCAGTCACTCTCCGCTTCCTCGCTCACCTCGATTGCGACGAGGCCTTGCTCGCGCAGGTGGTCGAGTGCGCCGATGATGTAGGGCGCCGCGGCCTGTCCCGGAAACAGTCCGTTCCATATCTGCCCGTTCGGAGCCGCCCCGCCCACGAGGAACAGGTTCGGGCAGCCCGACACGGAGATCGCCTTGTATGCGCGTGGGCGGCCCTGCTGGAGCGCGGCAACGCTCAGGCCGTCACGACGGTGCACTCGATCGAGGATGTGCCCGCCGAAATAGAAGCCGGTGGCCAGAACGATCACATCGGCCTCGAACCGATCTCCATCAGCAGTCGTGACGCACCGCGGCCCAATTGATTCGACGGCGCTCGGCACCAGCCTGACATTGGGTGCATTCAATGATCCGTAGTAATCATCGCTGACAAGCGGGCGCTTGCAGCCGATCGGATGATCCGGAGTCAAGTGGGCGCGGACCTGCGAATCTGTGATCTGGTCGTGAAGGAACTCGCGGGAGAGTTGCTCGTACTCCCGCGCCGCAACATCATCGAGTGCGAGGAAGATCGCCGACCAATTGCGCTCCTCCTCCGACTGCGCTTCAGCTCGTAGCGCCTGGCGTTCTGCGGGCGATCGTTCGAGCATGTCGATCTCTTCGGCCGACAGTCGGCGGTTCTGCTTCGGCAGCACCCAGGTCGGTGTCCGCTGGAACTGGATGACCTCAGCTGCGTGCGGCGTGAGCGCAGGGACAATCTGAATAGCCGACGAGCCCGACCCGACGACCGCGACACGGTCCCCGGCACCGGTGTAGCCGGCAGGCCACCGCGACGAGTGGAAGATGCGTCCGCCGAACGAGTCCATGCCAGGGATCTGCGGGATGACCGGCTCCTCGAGGAAGCCAGTGGCGAGGATGAGGACCGCAGCCGTCACCGTGCCGTGTGTCGAATCGATGATCCAGCAACGTTCATCGCGAGACCAGTGTGCGTCGAGAAGTTCCGTGTCGAACATGGCCCGCTCGTACAGGCCGTTTCGTCTGGCGACATCCCGTAGGTAGTCGAGCAATTCCTGCTGGCCGGCAAAGAGCGAGGACCACCGCGGATTCTCGTCGAACTCAAACTGATAGACCGACGACGGGCTATCGACCTCGCAGCCCGGATATGTGTTCTGCAGCCATGCTCCGCCGAAGTCGCCGTGCTTGGTCATGATGGCGATGTCGTCATGACCGGCGCGAGCCAGCAGAGCAGCCACGCCGATCGCGTTGCCGCCGGATCCGACGATGAGGATCGAGACACGGCGGACCGGTGCGGCAGTCGCCGCACCGGTCCGGTCGTTGATCATCGGTTCGTGAATACCTCGGTCATCACGCCGCCGGGACGTCCGCATTCAGGCTCGGCCTCATCGCCGCGAGAATCGGGCCGATCACCACGCACACCACGATGATGGCGATCGCGGTGTAGGCCAAGGCCTCGCTAGCGACGAGAACTGTCATATTCATGAGCGTCGTCACGACACCAACGCCGATGGCGATGGCCCCGATGAGCGGCATGACGGTCGTGCGCATCCGGCTCACTCCGCGCGAATCCTTGCTGAAGAACCGGAGCACCCCTATGCAGGTGAGGAACATGAGGAGGAGGAACCCGAGCGTCGAGACACCGACCGTCACCGTAAGGATCTGGTCGAACGGCGTGTAGCCCAGGCCCGCGAAGATGGCGAGCAGGACGGCGATGACGACCGTCTGCACGACAGCCGCGACGTGCGGAGACTTCTGCGTCGAGTGGGTGCGACCGAGCGCCTTGGGCATGAGGTTCTTGTGTGAGAGCGTGTACAGGTAGCGGTTGATGACATTGTGGAATGCCAGCACGCAGGCGAAGAAACTCGTGATGAGCAGCCACTGAACGATCTGCTCGCTGAGCGGTCCCACGTACGCGCCGAAGCTCTCACTGAGCAGGGCACCGGGGTTCTCCGAGGCCTTGGCGACGATGTTGTTGTCACCCCATGCGCTCACCATGGCCCAGCAGACGACGGCGTAGAAGATGCCGACAATTGCAAGCGCGCCGTAGGTAGCACGGCCGATCGTGCGGTCAGGGTCCTTCGCCTCACTGCGGAAGATCGCAGTGGCCTCGAAGCCAAGGAAGCCGGAGATGCCAAACATCAGGCCGAGCGCTGGAGCGCCCTGAAACCAGGAAGACGGGGTGAATGCTGCGGTCGATAGTCCTTCTGATGTGCCACCCTGCGCCACGACTGCAATGACGAGGACGAGGCAAATGCCGATCTCCAGCACGACGAGCAAGGCAAGGAGTTTTCCGGAGAAATTGATGTTTCGGTAGCCAAGAAGAAGCACGATCAACAGGAAGGCGCCCGTCCACAGCCACCAGGGCAGGTCCGGACCACCGATGGACACGATCTGGCCCTCGAAAACGGCGCCGAGCACCGCGATGACCGCGATCTCCACGCAGACGTAGGTGAGCATCGCGATGTACGCCGCAGAAAGACCGAGGCCACGTCCGAGGCTCATCGTGATGTACGAGTAGAAGGCGCCGGCCTCCTTGACGAAGGGTGTCATGGCGTTGAAGCCGACGACGAAGAGCGCCAAGATGATCGCCGCCACCACGTACATCGCCGGAAATGCAGCCCCATTGCCTACCATGATCGCGACGGGCGCGACTCCGCCGATCGTGCTGAGCGGCGCCGCCGCAGCTACCACCATGACGATCACACCGAACACACCCAAGGTACCCTTGAGTTTTGCGGTCTCGTTCGTATGCGTGCTCTCACCTACGACGGCCATGAATCCACCCTCCTGCGAATGCGCCGTCGGCTTATGCCGCCGGCGATCGGATTAAAGCACCGGAGGATTCTTTCCGAAGGCTCTTTATGCGCATTGCGCGGCGATCGTCTCGCTCAGCGAGACATTCTCTGCGAGACGAGGTCCCGGAAGCGTGAGATCAGGTTCCATTATGAAGCGAAAGGTGCTGGAGGCCAGCGTCGAAGACCGAGATGGCGCCTGCCTACGTGGTCGACGCAGCACGACTCAAGGAGTGAGCACTACGTGATCGCTCGGGCTGTCTCGATCATTTCCTTGGTCAGGAGGAGCGAGCGAGTGAACCTCGGGATATCCGAACGCTGCAGGGTCCCGGTGACCGAGAGCCCGGCGATGAGCGCACCGCTCGATTCATACAGGGGAACGGCGATGCTCGAGAAGCCCTGCATGACCTCCTCATATTCCACCGCGTGCCCGTCGGCGCGAACGCGATCGATCTGTGCGCGCAGCCGCACGGGTGAAGCGGCGGAGTTCGGAGTCAGACGGGTGAGGCCAGCTCGCACCGCGGTGTCGAAAAGCTCCGGTGGGCCAAAGGCCATGAAGACCTTGCCTGTCGCCGAGCAGTGCAGCGGCACGTGGCCGCCGAGCTTCGATCGCGAGGGTGCCTGCCCATGCGAGTTCACCCGCTCGACGAAGACAATCTCCGAACCCTGGAGGACCGTGAGAAGGATCGTCTGCTTCGTCGCTGAGTGAAGGGCGTACATGAAGGGAAGAAGGGACTCACGCAGCGCTCGGGTCCGCGGGACGCGCGCCCCGATCTCGAACAGTCGCATGCCGAGCCGATACGACGCACCGGCGCGCTCGAGGAAGCCGAGTTCGAGAAGCTCTTGTGCGAGGCGATGAACAGATGCCTTCGGGACCCCGGATCTGCGGGACAGGTGCGACAGCGTCAGCTCGTCGTCGTCAATGGTGAAGGCCTGGAGGATGAGCGCTACCTTGCCGAGCACGCTGTTCGGCGCATCTGTCTCAACATCGGCAACCGCACGCAAGGCGATGGGCCTCGGGTTGCCCACGGCCGGAGTGTCTGGCAGTCCCACTGAAACGTCCGCCGGAATCGTCATCCCATCTCCTCTCACATCAACACGTTGTCAGGGCCCACACACGTCGTCAGGGCTCAAGGCCGATGAACACACCCTTGGGTTCAGTGAACTCGTCGATCGCGAAAGCCCCCATCTCTCGTCCCCAGCCGCTGAGCCCGAACCCACCCCAGGGCGCGCCAGGGTCGATGAGCGGCAACAGGTTTACGAACACCGTGCCCGCGCGAAGACGTTTGGCCATCGTGTGCGCGAGGACGAGGTCCTTCGTCCAGACAACCGCGGCAAGGCCGTAATCACTCGCATTCGCACGGGCGATCGCCTCGTCCTCGTCATCGAAGGGCAGGATCGAGATGACGGGCCCGAAGACCTCCTCCTGAGCAATGCGCATGTGGTCCTCGACGTTCGTGAGGACCGTGGGCTCAAGGAAGTGGCCGAGTTCCAGTCCGTCGCCGGAGAGGACGTGACCGCCGTGCACGAGATGCGCACCCTCGGCCCCGGCCCCCTCGATGTATGACAGGACGCGATCCACCTGGCCACGCGTGATGAGCGGCCCCAACTCGGTGTCCTCATTCATCGCATGTCCGACTCGCATCTGCTTCGCCGCCTCGGCGATCCGCTCAGCGAACTCGTCCGCGCGGCTGCGATGGACGAACGTGCGCGTGTATGCGCCACAGGCCTGGCCGCTGTTGAAGAGCGCGCCACGCAGGTTGCCCATGATCGCCTGATCCATGTCGGCCGAGGCAGTGACGATGCTCGGCGCCTTTCCCCCGAGCTCAAGGCTCACCCGCTTCAGGGTCGGCGCGACATCGGCGACGATCTGGCAGCCGACCTCGGTCGATCCGGTGAACGAGACCTTGTCGACGCCACGATGACGGACGAGTGCCTGCCCGATCTCGGGTCCCCCGAGGAGCACCTGGACGACCTCCCCGGGAATGCCGGCCTCGCGGCAGATCTCGACGAGCCGCCAGGTTGACCAGACCGCCTGCTCCGCGGGCTTGAGGATCGCGGTGTTGCCCGTGGCGAGCGCTGGCGCGAGCTTCCATGCGGCGATCGCAAGCGGCACGTTCCACGGCGTGATGAGTGCACACACGCCAATCGGCTCGCGCGTCGTGTAGTGCATGGTGTTCGGGATGGAGACCTGTGACAGTCGCCCTTCGATCTTCGTCGCGAATCCCGCGTAGTAGCGAAACACCTGGGCGGCAAGAGGAACATTCACCCCGCGCGACATCGCCAGCGGCATGCCGGCATCGTTCGCATCCATGAGCGCCAACTCGTCCGCATGCTCCTCGATGAGCGTCGATACGCGCCACAGCAGCTGCCCGCGATGGTCCGGGGTGATGTCGCGCCACTCGGGCATCTCCATCCCCTGTCGAGCACTCGCCACCGCAGCATCGACATCGGCGAGCGAGGCGTGGGCGAACGTGAACAGCTCGGAGCCATCAGATGGGCTGAGGGATACCTCAAGCACGCGCGACTCGGCCATCGCGGACTCTCGGCCGATGAGTGACGTCAGGATCACGAGGGCACCTCATTCATGTCGTCGTTGACGCCGTCATGGTTGACCGACGGCGTAGGGCGGGTGCGAGTCATGACAGGCCCCAGAGCGGCGGCCGCGGTGCACCGAGATCAACATCGATCGCTTTCACGGTGCTGTAATGGTCGAGGGTTTCGATGGAGAGTTCGCGCCCGAACCCGCTGTTTGCGACCCCGCCCATCGGCATGCCGGCGGGCAGGTCGAACCACTTGTTCACCCAGACGATTCCGGCGCGCAACTGACGGGCGATTCCGTGCGCCCGCTCGAGGTCACGTGTCCAGATGCCCGCAGCGAGGCCGTATTCCGTCGCATTCACGCGCTCGACGGCATCCTCGTAGGAGCTAAACGGCTCGAGCACGGTCACGGGGCCGAACACTTCCTCCTGCGCGATGCGCGAGGAGCCCGTGCGGTCCTCAAGCAGAGTCGGGCGTTGGAAGAAGCCGCCAGCAAGATGCTCCGGAAGATCGAGGGGTTCGTCACCCGTGACACACTCGACGCCATCCTCACGGGCGCTTTGCAAGTGCGTCCGCACCATCGCGAGCTGGCGAGCCGAGACCATGGGCCCAAGCTCCGTGGCCGGATCCTTCGCATCACCGATCCGGATCCGTGACGCCGCCTCGGCGAATCGAGTGCGGAACTCGTTGTAGACGTCAACATGGACGAGCAGTCGAGACGCGGCGATGCAGGCCTCACCATTGGCGAGAAAGATGCCGAGCATCGCATCCTGCACGGCCCGATCGATATCGGCGTCCTCCGCGACGATGAGCCCGCTCTTTCCGCCGAGTTCCAAGAGCGTCGGGGTAATGGTTGTCGCGGCGCCACCAAGGATTGCCCGCGCTGTCGCCGGCCCGCCGGTGAACGTGATCATGTCGACTCCGGAGTGCGAGACGAGCACCTGCCCCGCGTTCGTCCCCGTCACGACGTTCACCACGCCCGGAGGCAGCAGATCCTCGATCATGCGCAGGAAGAGGAGCACGCTCGCCGAGGCGTACTCAGACGGCTTCACCACCAACGTGCAGCCGACAGCCAGCGCCGGCGCGATCTTGTTCGCGAGCGTGATGAGCGGGGAGTTCCAGGAGAGAACGGCCGCGACCACGCCGACCGGCTCGCGATACGTGTAGACGAGGGATTTCGGATCGGACACCGGGATCGTCGCCCCGCGATGCGAGCGAATGGCGCCGGAGAAGAACCGGTAGATCGCGGCCGATGCTGGGATATCAGCAATGGCGGCCTCGCGAATCGGGCGTCCGTTCTCGGTGGCGAGGAGCAGCGGGATGTCGATGTCGGAGGACTCGATGCGGTCGGCAATCCGCCAGAGGACCTCCTGACGGACCTCAGGCGATGTCGCCCGCCAACTCGGCAGGGCCCGGCGCGCCGCTTCAACCGCGGCATCGACCTGAGCTTGCCGAGCCTCCGGGATCGACGCCCACGACTCGCCGGTGCTCGGGTCAATCGCCTCGAAGGCCTCATCCGACATCACCCAGTCGCCGCCGATGAGCATCGCGAGAGGCAC
>CALPZT020000037.1 GCA_943328365.2 Bifidobacterium breve
AACCGCCACGATGTGCGAGGAGTGGCGCGAGGCAGGACATGAGCCGCGAGTAGCCGCCCTCACCGGCCTTCGACTGGACCCATACTTCTCCGGAACGAAGATCGCCTGGGTCCGCGAGCATGACCCGGTGACCTGGGCGAACGTCGAGTCCGGACGTGTCGCAATCGGCACCGTCGACTCCTATCTCATCGCGAGAATGACCCGCGGCCTCTTCCACGTGACCGATGCGTCGAACGCCTCGCGAACGCTCCTGTACGACCTCCACACCGGCGCCTGGAGCCCCGAGTTGTGCGAGCTCTTCGGCGTACCCGTCGAGGCACTTCCCGAGATCGTCCCCTCCTACGGAATCATCGCCCGCACCGATCCCGCCTCGTTCCTCGGCATCGACGTGCCCATCTCCGGTATCGCCGGCGACCAGCAGGCAGCGCTCGTCGGCCAGGCCGGAACAACGAAGGGCAGCGCGAAGTGCACCTACGGCACCGGGTCATTCCTCCTCGTCCACACCGGGAGCGAGCCGGTGACGTCCGGCAATGGGCTCCTCACCACCGTCGCGCTCCAGCACCCGACCGGCGCTCGCGACTTCGCCCTCGAGGGCGCCGTCTTCGTCACCGGCGCAGCCGTCCAATGGCTGCGTGACGGTCTCGGTGTCATCACGACGGCGCCGGAGGTGGAGGCGCTGGCTTCCAGCGTCCCGGACTCCGGCGGCATCGTCTTCGTCCCAGCGCTCACCGGCCTCGGTGCACCAGACTGGGACCCCTCGGCCCGCGGGCTCATCATCGGCATCACCCGGGGCACGAACGCCGCGCACATTGCGCGGGCGACCCTCGAGGCCATCGCCTATCAGGTCGCCGATCTCGTCACCCTCATGTCCGATGAGGGCGGGCTCACCCTCCCCAGGCTCGCCGTCGACGGCGGAGCTGCCGGCAACGACCTCCTGTGCCAGATGCAGGCCGATGTGCTCGCAGTGCCCGTAGACCGCTCCGAGCAACTGCAGACGACCGGGCTCGGCGCTGCACTCCTCGCCGGAGTCGGTGTCGGCATCTGGCCATCGCTCGAGGCGATCTCGGGGATTCGCCGGAGCTCGGGGGTCTTCACCGCTGGCTCCGACCACTCGATGGACAGGCGGTCGTGGCGCACAGCAGTCAGCCTGAGCCGGGGCTGGGCCTCACCCCGCTGAGGCAGTCGCGAGGTCGCGCGACCAGTGACCGCTCAATCGTCGGACGCGGTGGAGGTCTCCGCTGTTGACGCTTCAGTCGCGACCATAGACAGGGCATCCGCCTTGCCACCGTCGGCGATGAGCTCCTTGGCTCGCGTCGCGTACATGTCGACATACTCCTGACCCGCGAGGGACATGAGTTCGTACATGACCTCATCTGTGACCGACCGAAGGATGAACCGGTCACCCTCGAGCCCCTCGTACCTCGTGAAGTCCAATGCCGGGCCGAACCGCATGCCGACCCGCTGAAGACTCGGCAGGATGCGCCCGGGCGGCTGAATCTCGTACGTATTGATCATCGCCACCGGGATGACCGGGCACTTCGACTCCAGCGCCATCCGAGCCATGCCGGTACGGCCCCGGTACATCGTGCCGTTCGGCGATCGAGTGCCCTCAGGATAGATGCCGAGAAGGCTGCCCGAGTCGAGGATCCGCGTCCCGGTGCGGATCGCGCCCTCGGAGGCCCGTCCACCGGAGCGATCGATCGGAACCTGGCCCACTCCGCGGAAGAACCATGCGGTGAGCCGGCCCTTGACCCCCCGGCCGGTGAAGTAGTCGCTCTTCGCGAGAAACGTAATGGGCCTGCGCAGCATGAGGGCGAGAAAGAACGAGTCCGAAAACGAAAGGTGGTTGCTCGCGACGATGGCGGGGCCCTTCTCAGGTACATTCTCGACCCCCTCGAGCCACGGCCGGAAGAGCACGCGCAGCCACGGACCGATGAGGATGTACTTCAGGATCCAGTACAGCAAGGCCCCTCCTGAGCTGATGGCTTCGGCGATGAAGCCGTCGGTGGCAGACTAGCGGCTATGAGCGTCATCTCACACGCACAAGCCTGGTCACATGCCGGCAATGAAGTCGGAGTGCTCGTCCTCCACGGCTTCACCGGGTCGCCGACGTCCGTCATCCCATGGGGTCAGTCCCTGAGCCGCAACGGCTGGACGATACAGGTGCCACTCCTCCCGGGGCACGGCACGAGCTGGCAGGACATGAACAAGACCACGTGGGAGGACTGGTACGGCGAGGCCGAGCGTGCCTTCGACGAGCTGTCTGCAACCTGCTCGACCGTCTTCGTCATGGGCCTGTCGATGGGCGGTTCGCTCACCTTGCGTCTGGCGCAGCAACGCGGCAGCAAGGTCGCCGGCATCGTCCTCGTCAATCCTGCCGTCCATTCCGAGCGGCCCGACCGCTTCCTCCTCCCAGCGCTGCAGGCCATCGTCGGATCGTTCCCGGGGGTGTCGAATGATATTGCGAAGCCCGGGCAGGACGAGGGTGCCTACGACCGGCTCCCGCTCAAGGCGGCCTATTCGCTCACCAAGCTGTGGTCGGCGGTGAAGCGCGATATCGGCAAGGTCACCCAGCCGATGCTGCTGTTCAGGTCGGCTCAAGACCACGTCGTCGAGCCATCGAATTCCGCATGGATCCTCGCGAATGTCTCATCGGCCGACATTACCGAGGTCGTCCTGCGCGACTCGTTCCATGTTGCCACCCTCGACCACGACGCCGAGGAAATCTTCGACGGGAGCGCCGCGTTCGTGCGGCGCATCGTCGCGGGATGACCGACCGCGGCCCGACGGACGAACCAGTGAACGAGCCCTCCCCCGAGGAGCAGGCACGCGCCTGGGATCAGATCGTGGCCGACCTCTCGGGTCAGATCGACTTCGACGCAGCGACGAGCAGCCTGCAGATCAACGATCCCACGCCGCCTGATGCATTCATCGACGAGCTGCTCGAGCCCGGCGAACTCGCCTCAGACACGTACCACCCGCCGGAGCCCCCGCCGATACCGCGTCCAGCCGACACCATCGCGAGATTCGCGTGGGCGGGCGCCCTCGGCGGACCAGCCCTCCTCGTCGCCACCACGGTCTTCTCACTCGGCACGTTCATCGGGGGCATCGGCGTCCTCGCATCCGTCGCCGGCTTCATCACTCTTGTCGCTCGGATGGAAGATCACGGCTCGGCCGACGACCGCCCCGACGGGGGCGCCGTCGTCTAGCGCCTGCGCACAGCGGGTCGATCGACGATCAGGTGGCCGGCCGCGCGAGTTCCGCTGCGCCGATGAGCCCGGCGTTGTTCCCGAGAATTGCGGGCCGAACCTCAGGAGCCGGACGCTGCTGATTGCCGCTGAGCTTGTCGAGGAGAGTCTGGCGTGCGCTGGCGAGGAGCAGGTCGCCAGCCTCCGACACGCCGCCGCCGATGACGAATGTCCCGGGATCCAAGATGGCGCAGAGATCGGCAAGCCCGCGTCCCAGCCAGGTGCCGATGACCCGAAATGCCTCCATCGCCACCGGATCGCCGGCGCGTGCCGCCTGGGTCACGTGCAGGCCCTGAACCCCCTCTGGGGTTCCGTCGCCGAGCCCGAGGAGCAGCGCCGCCTCACCACGGCGCTCAGCGGCGAGCGCTCGCGCCTCGCGGACGAGGGCGTTGCCGCTCGCGTACTGCTCCCAGCAGCCACCTCGGCCGCACCCGCAGGCCCGGCCGTTTACGACGACATTCATATGACCGATCTCGCCGGCGGCGCCGTGGGCCCCCCGGAGCAGATCGCCATTGATGATGATGCCGCCGCCGATGCCCGTGCCCACCGTCACCACGGTGAGTTCGTCGACGTCGGCTCCGGCACCGAACCGGAATTCACCCCAGGCGGCAGCATTGCCGTCGTTCTCGACGACAACCGGCATCCCCACCCTGGCCTCCAGGATCGCCCGCACGGGCACCTGCGACCAGCCGAGATTCGGGGCAAAGAACACGGTCGCCCGAGATGCATCGACCGGGCCAGCAACGCCGAGACCGACTCCGACAACAGACCCCCCATGGGGGGCGCCGAGCTCGCGAACGACATCAGAGACCACATTGAGCACTTCGGTGGCGTCATTTCGGGGAGTCGGCCGCCGAGCAGTGCTCACGACATTGCCCGAGTCATCGACGAGACCGGCGAGGATTTTCGTGCCGCCGACGTCGACCCCGATGCTGAACGTCACGGCGACAGCCTACGGTCGGCCTCTTCGCCGCTCGGCGGTGCATCAGTATGCCCCGGGTCAAGGTCGATCCACCGGACACCACCGGTCCGGGGCTCGGACCCACGCCCGTTGGCGTTGCCCGCATTCGACCGCCCCCGGACCTCATCCAACGCCAGACTGCCACGGCACATGATGCATTCCCCGTGCTCGGACGGATCATCGTGGTCGGCATGCGGCACGAGAATGGCCTGCTTCGCCATGTCAACGAGCTGCTGGGCACCAGAGGCGAGGAAGGAGAGGGAGAACCCACCTCGTGTGGACTGCTCGGAAGGGTCCTCGGACTCGCGGTCGGGCGCCGTGCCTGAGAACCACCACGGATCGCCAGCGCTCATGATGCCTCCGGCCACAGTGACCGGTTTCGGCTGAAGCGGACGATGAGACAGTCGTCTCGCATCCCAGCACCCTTGATCTCGCACCGGGTCAGGACCGGCATGAGCCGTGCCTGGCGCCGCAAGCCGCCCACCTCGATCACGAGCGAGTCAGCTATCCGCCCGGCTCGAACGCCGTCGGCCGGCACGCCCGGCAGGTGCACATGCAGGTCGTAGCCCCCGTTCGCGTGCTCGTCAAGGCGATCAGCCCGCGGTCGAGGCGCCCGTCCGCTGCTGAGCACCTCGCCCGCGGCCGACTCGAAGGCGGCGGCGTCCGCCGATTCATCGGCGAGGAGGGGCAGGACGGCAACGGGTACGCCTCGGGCACGAATCCGATCAACGCAGTTGCGGCGCGCCTCGGCCCAGGGCTCCGGCCATCCTTCACCCTTGCCCGGCACTCCGTCCAGGATGACGGCGTCGCACGCTTGCCGCATGAGGGCCAACTGCCCCATTCGCATGGTGAGCACGTCATCGACTCCCTCGTCGGGCTCGACGCTGAGGAGGATCCGCGCGGAATCGCCGGCGATCATGCCCTGCGCTGTCTCGAGCGAATCGAGCAGTCGCTGCCAGGCGATCACATCGTCCGGCGGCAGGGCCTGCAGTGCACGCAGGCCGGCAATCGGCGGAATCATCCCCGTCAAATCGGCCCTCGATGCACCAAGAACCGCGAGGAGCCGCAGGAAGCTGTCGATCTCACCGGCATCCCAGATAACAGTCTCGGCGAACGCCGACGACTCGCTCGATGCAATGGCACCGGCAATTCCGTCGATCTGTACCAGGCCCCGGACGAGCTCCATGGCGAAGGGCCCGAGCCCTGCGGATTCGGATGCCCGATCGACAAGCGCTTCTATCTGCGCCCGCTTCTCGGTGACGTCGACGATCGTCGACGTCACCCCGTGCGCGATGAGACCGTCACGCAATCCATGCGCAGCACGCGTAGCGCCCGCCCCCACAAGCCCGCTAAGAATGAGAAGTCGAGGTCGCTTCAACACGCTTCTTGAGCCCCTTGAGCGCAGTGTCGATGATGACCTTCTCCGCCTTGCGCTTGAGCATGCCGATCATGGGGATCTTCACATCGACGGCGAGCCGATAGGCGACGCTCGTCGATCCGTCGCCGTTGTCGGACAGGTGGTACGAGCCATCGAGCGCAGTGAGCATCTCGCCCTTGGTGAGGGTCCATGAGACTGATTCGCTGCCTTGCCAGTCGTACTCGAGTTCGTAGGTGTCCTTGATCATCCCCGAATCGACGGTGAACCGGGCATCGGCCGGACGGTCATCCTCCTCGTACCGGCTCAGCACCTCGACCGACGTGATCCCATCGCTCCATTGGGGGTAGGCAGCAAGGTTCGCGATGACCGCCATGACGGCATCAGGCGAGGCATCGATGACGATGCTCGATTCGGTCTTCTCAGCCATTGACGCTCCTCGGTCGGGTGCCTCAGGCTACCCCGTCGGACGCTCGTTCAGACGTCGAGCACAAAAGGACGACCGGTCGCGTGGAAGTGGCCAACGTTGATGCACTCGGTACGACCGATGCGCATCCGGCTCCGGAGCGGCTGATGGACATGGCCAAAGAGGTGGAAGGCCGGTTGAACGTCCCTGATGTACTCGAGCAGCGTCGGGTTGCCGAACTCGAACCGTCGCGCCACCGTGTCGTACGTCAGCTCAGGGACACTCGGCGGGATGTGGGTGAAGAGGACGTCTACCGGCCCAAGCCCTTCGACCTTCGAGGCGTATTGCTCAGCAGTCAGCTCATGGGGAGTACGCATCGGCGACACCATTCCGCCTCCGATGAACCCCATGCTCACCCCGCCTTCGTTCACCACAGACCCATCGATGATTCGGTGCCCCGGCCGCACGTACTCGGGCCAGAGATCCGGCACGTCGACGTTTCCGAAGGTCATGAGCGCCGGGGAGGGCATCGCGGCGAACAGCCGCTCGTACTGACGCCTCACCTGCGCGCTCAGCGTGTGCCAGCGCTCACTCGGGTCAAGCACCCCACGCCGCGCCCATGCCGCAGCGCTGAGCTCACGAGCGTCCTCGAACCTCCCGGCCGTTCGCGCCTCGATGTAGGCCCGGGTGTGATCCTCCCCGAAAAGCTCGGTGTAGATCCCCTGCGATGGATCGTCGTAATCGAGGAACAAGATGAGATCCCCGAGGCACACGAAGAGATCGGCGCCATCTGCGGCCAGTTTCAGGGCGTCGTCGGCCCCATGGACGTCTGACACCACATTGATTCTCACTGCCCGCAAGCCTAAAGGTCGTAAATGCCCTCGCAAGTGCAGGCCGTTTCGCGTAGGTTGAATAAACCGCGTCCGAATAGGCGCGCCGACCAGCGAATCCCGAGGGAGCCCTACCGTGTTGACCGAATTCGACCTTCCGGCTGTCGTCCCCGCGCACGAATCCGGGAACATGACCGACCACGTCGTGAAGAATGCCGCCGAGGTACCCGATCATGTCGTCATCTCAGTGCAAAGCGGCGATGCATGGGCAGGCATCACCGCTGCCGAGTTCCTCGCCGATGTCATCGCCGTCGCAAAGGGCATCGTCGCGAACGGTGTCCAACCAGGCGAGCGCATCGGCATCATGTCCCGTAACCGGTACGAGTGGACCCTTGTCGACTACGCCATCTGGTACGCGGGTGCCGTGAGCGTCCCGGTCTACGAAACCTCCTCAGCCGAACAGGTCGAGTGGATCCTCACCGACTCGAACGCGGTCGCGGTGTTCCTCGAGAGCCACAAGAACAAGCAGGTGTTCGACGAGGTTTCGGTAAACGTCCCGGAGTGCACCCGCGTCTGGGTATTCGACGATTCCGTCATCGACGCGCTCAAGGTCGACGGCGTCGATGTGACCGACGAGGCGCTCGAAGCGCGCCGTGCAACGGTCACCCCTGACTCGATCGCCACCATCATCTACACATCGGGCACCACTGGCCGTCCCAAGGGCTGCGTCCTGACCCACCGGTCGTTCATGTTCGAGGTCGACAACGTCGTCGAAGGACTCGGCGATGTCTTCCTTGCTCCGGGATCATCCACCCTGTTGTTCCTGCCGGTCGCGCACGTCTTCGGTCGAATGGTCCAGCTCGGCTGCGTTCGTGCGCGCGCCCGACTCGGACACGCGGCCGACATCAAGGACCTGCTCCCGATGCTCGTCACCTTCAAGCCGACCTTCGTGCTCGCCGTCCCCCGCGTCTTCGAGAAGATCTACAACTCCTCGCAGCAAAAGGCAGTCGCCGCCGGCAAGGGGCACATCTTCGACACCGCAGCGGCCGTGGCGATTGACTACAGCAAGGCGCTGGAGGACGGCAATCTCGGCCTCGTCCTGCGCCTCAAGCACGCCCTCTTCGATCGACTCGTGTACAGCAAGCTGCGCGCAGCCCTCGGTGGTCAGGTGCGCTGGGCGGTCTCCGGAGGCGCACCCCTCGGCGCACGGCTCGGTCACTTCTTCCGCGGATCGGGCCTCACGATCCTCGAGGGGTACGGCCTCACCGAGACGAGTGCCGCAACGACCGTCAATCGCCCATCGGCCATCCGCATCGGTACCGTTGGCCAGCCGATTCCCGGCGCGCGCGTCAAGGTCGCCCCGGATGGTGAACTTCTCCTCGCCGGCCCGCAGGTCTTCACCGGCTACTGGAACAACGCAACCGCCACCGCCGAGGCAATCGAGCCTGACGGCTGGTTCCACTCCGGTGACATCGGCGAGATCGACGATCGCGGTTTCGTCCGGATCACCGGACGCAAGAAGGAGCTCATCGTCACCGCGGCCGGCAAGAACGTGGCTCCCGCAGTGCTCGAGGACCGCATTCGCGCCAACTGGCTCGTCTCCCAATGCCTCGTCGTCGGCGATGCGAAGCCCTTCATCGCTGCCCTCGTCACGATCGACGTAGAAGCCTTCCCAGCCTGGCTCAAGCAGGCCGGTAAGCAGCCCGACGCAACGATCGCGGACATGGCGAACGATCCCGATCTCATCGCAGCGATCCAGTCCGCCGTTGACGAGGGCAATAAGGCCGTGTCGCACGCCGAGGCAATCAAGAAGTTCGCGATCATGACGACCGACTGGACGGAAGAAGGCGGCCAGATGACGCCATCGTTGAAGCTCAAGCGAAGCGTTGTCATGACGGAGTGCGCATCCCAGATCGAGGCGCTCTACGCATGAGGTGAGGTCGGTAGTGTCCGGACAGTGAGCATCCTGCACGGTCAGTCGATCCGTCGTTCCCTCGTGCTCATCTTGCTCGTCTGGGCCGCGACCCGGACGGTGCTTCTGGCTGCGACGTTCGGGCTCGCCGAGTACTTCCTGCCTGATGTCTATCTCTATTCGACCTGGACCATCCTGCTCA
>CALPZT020000038.1 GCA_943328365.2 Bifidobacterium breve
GAGGACGTCGCGCAGCGGGTACGCGCGCTCCACTCGGCAACAAGCCGTGCTGGCCGGACGCTCACCTACATCTACTGGGCGGAGCTCGACAGGGTCGGGCACGGCTCGGGTGCCGGCAGCCGCCAGTGGATCGAGTCGCTTGGCCGGGCCGACTCCCTCGTTGCGGCTCTGCGGGAGATCCTGCCCGCCCACTCGGCGATGCTCGTCACCGCAGATCACGGCATGGTCAACTGCCCGCCGGAAAGCCGGATTGCCATCGAGTCCCATCCTGACCTCGTCGCTGATGTGATCCTGGTCGCCGGCGAGCCGCGGGTTCGCCACGTCTATGCGAGGCCGATGCATCGTCGGGATATCGCCGCACGATGGACCGAGCGACTAGGTGATCGAGCGAGGGTCTACACGAAGGATGAGTTGATCGCAGAAGGGCTGTACGGCCCGACCGATGACGACCTGGCCGAGCGGATCGGCGATGTCATCGCGGTCGCCCAGGGCACGACATCGATGACGAGCGTGCGTGATCGCCGTTCATCGGGGCTCATCGGTCAGCACGGCGCGCTCACGCTCGACGAGTGGGAGATTCCCGCGGTGATGCTCCGCGGCTCGCTTGCGGGCTGAGGGGGTGTGGGAGCATTGGGTGTGGCCGAGCTTGTGTTCTACGCAGGGACGATGGACTGCGGAAAGTCCACGCTCGCGCTCCAGACTGATCACAACCACTCGTCACGCGGGCGTCGAGGCATGGTGTTCACCCAGCACGACCGTGCAGGGGAGTCTGTCCTCTCGAGCAGGCTTGGCCTCGAAGTGCCAGCGGTCGAGGTGACCGGCGATCTGGATTTCCGGCAGCACATCGTCGACTACCTGTCAGCCGGGGGAGCCCTCGACTACCTCATCTGCGACGAGGCCCAGTTCTACTCCGCCGAGCAGGTTGAGCAGCTTGCGTCCGTTGTCGACGATCTCGGTATCGACGTGTACGCATTCGGGATCATGACTGACTTTCGAACGCGGCTCTTTCCGGGGTCGGGTCGCTTGGTCGAGCTTTCGGACCGTGTTCAGGTGCTGCAGGTCGAGGCGCTGTGCTGGTGCGGTTCCCGAGCAACCCATAACGCCCGGACGATCGGGGGAGCGATGGTCATCGAGGGTGATCAGGTAGTTGTCGGCGATACCGGGGGCGCCGGCCAGGCGACCGCTGTGGCATACGAGGTCCTGTGCCGACGTCACTACCGAGCCCGCCGAACCACCGCAACCGCTGCCGAGGAGCACATGTCCTCGCACACACTGCCGTTCTCGGTGCAGCCCGACTAGCTCTCATCACCGCGGGTCGCCCCGAAGAGGATTTCATCCCAGCTCGGCACACTCGCGCGCCGCGACTTGGCCTTGGGCTTCGGCTTGCCGCCGGAGTTCGGTGGCTCCTCCTCCCGGGGCAGGGCTACGGTCGGGTGATGCGCAACGCCCCTAGCTTCTGGGGCCGAGGCCTGCTCGAGTTGCCGAGCCTGCTCGCGAGCCTGCTGCGCGCGTAGCTCGCGCTCGCGCTCGACGAGCTCTTGCTCGCGGCGCTGGTGCTCGCGAAGCTCGTGCTCACGCATCTCGCGCTCGCGCATCTGGTGCTCGCGGAGCTCGTGCTCACGCAATTCTTGCTCACGGAGCTGGTGTTCGCGGAGCTCGTGCTCACGCAGTTCATGCTCGCGGCGCTCGTGTTCGAGGAGCCGTTCTTCCTGCTCGAGGCGGCTCTCACCGGGGACAGGCTCGTCATAGGTTCGATCCGCAAGGGAGTCGAGGGCGCCGCGGGTACCGACTGAAGCCTCTGGAACGGCATGCAATGACACGAGGCGGGGCCGTCCGGTCTCGACGGCATCGTTGGGCTCGGCTTCGTAGCCCGTGGTGAGCGATGATGCGATGCGGGATTCGCCGAGGGGCTCGCTCGTGATCCCCATGAGCCGGCGAGCAGCTTCGTCGATTGGGTGGAGATTGCGGCCGGCGCTGTCGTAGGTCCAGGCTGCCTGCACCGGGCCTCGCACGGTGGTGAATGAGGCGGTCACCACCCACTTGCCGTCGTCTCGCCGGCGGGCGTCCCACGTGACCGACGCTCGATTCATGCCCTCGTCCCACAAGACCCGGGCGACGGTATCGGCGAGGGTGACGCCCACACCGGTCACCGCACCACCGGATCTGCGAACCTCAACCGCCTGGGCCAGCTGAGCGACGTAGGCACGCTCTGCGAGCAGTGGACCCGCGTATCGCTCGACCTTGTCGAGGGGCCACCCGGTTTCGGCTGCTACGGCCTCCGCGGAGGAACCAGCGCGAACACGCGCCTGAATCTCCTTGGGGCTCAGCGGTTCCAGGGTGATCTCCAGTCAGTCGTGCGCTCGGGAAATCGAACGAGCGCCCCACGCATCGGTGATGTCCCCCATAACGTACCGCCTTTCCCCTCGGATCCGGGGTAGGCAAGCACAGTCGGCCGAGTGGGGATGATGGCCGTGTCGAAGGCGTGCTGGATCGCGAGGGTTCACGTCGGCCTTCGGTTCATGGCGCATCGTCGCGGAATGCTCCGGGTGCCGGGCCCGGGATGGGATCTGAGTTGAGTGGCACCCCGGGCGGACGGTCCTCATAGGGGGCCACGGAGGCGAGGAGCAGCCTCCTGCTCGCAATGAGGGCGACCATGGCGCTGACCGCCCCGATGAACGGGAGGACGAAGGCCGCTGCGGTACCTGTGGTATCGATGACGATGCCAGCAAGGGCAGTGCCCCCGGAGAATCCGACGGCGAGCCCTGAGTTGCTCCACGTGAGCCCCTCAGTGAGCAGGTTGGCCGGGACGAGACGTTCGGCGAGGGAGAATCCGGAGATTAGCGCTGGTGCGACTGCGGCGCCGGAGACGAAGGTCGCGAGGCCGAGCATTGGAACGGACGTGATGAATGGCATCGGGATGAGGACGATCGTCAGGGCGAGGAAGCACAGTATCGCCTGGGTCGGAAGCCGGATTTTCCAGTGCCGCGATCCGAACCACAGCCCCCCGAGAAGTGATCCGAGCGCCCAGACCGCCAGTACAAAGCCACCGGCAGCGGGCGAGCCCGCCCGTGCCGTGAAGGCTATCGCCGAGACCTCGAAGGAACCGAAGATGAAGCCGGTTCCGATTGCTGCGACCACGACAGGAAGGAGTCCGGGGAGTTGGATGGCTGAGCCGCTATGCGCGCTCGGCACGGAAAGGCTGGACGAAGCAGGCGGCTCGGTGGCTCGCTGAGCGGAGAGCAGCATGCCCCCGACGAGCGCGAGTACCGCCGCGAGCACGAGGGGGGAGGCGAGCGAAAAGCGCAGCGCCATCGTCGCGACGACAAGGGGCCCGATGGTGAAGATGAGCTCATCGACGATGCTCTCGACGGCGAAGGCGCTGCGAAGCATTGGCGATGAGGTCTGGCCGAGTCGGCCGATCGTATATGCCCACCTGGCCCGCACGATGGCACCGACCGCCGGCTGGCTTGCGCCTGCCAACGCGACGACCAGTGCTTGCACGAGGAGAGGAAGCCGGTACTGGACGGTGAGGATGAAGGCGATGAGCGCTATCGCGTGGACGGATACGAGGAACGGGAGCACGCGGTGCTGGCCATGTCGATCGACCAGGCGGCTGGTGTACAGGGCGCAGCCTGCGGCGGGGAGCTGGAATGCCGCCGCGAGGATCCCAGCCGTGGCGTATGAACCGGTGACGCCGGAGATGTAGACGACGATCCCGAGGCCAATGATTGACAGGGGCAATCGCGCGATGAAACCAGCTGAGGAGAATCGCAGGGCGCCGGGAATCCGGAGGACCTCGCGATATGTGGTGAGCACGAAGACGCACGCTACTCCCTCCGGCGCCACCGGTCGTCGCCTGAGCGAGTGGCACGCGACAATTCCGCCATGACGTGTATCTCGCTCGCTGACGTGCTCGGACGCCACTTCCTGCTCGGCCTCGCCTGGCAGGCAGCTGAAGTGGCAGCTGCGTTTCTCGCGAACGATAGGCCGGGCGATCTCGCTGTCGATACCAAGTCCTCTCCCACCGATGCCGTTACAGAAATGGACAGGGGCGCTGAATCACGGCTCATCGAGGTGCTGCTCGGTGCACGGCCACACGACGGGCTGCTCGGCGAGGAAGGCGGCGAGCGGCTGGGTTCCTCCGGCGTTCGGTGGGTCGTCGATCCACTCGACGGCACCGTCAACTACCTATATGGACTGCCGGCCTGGGCGGTGTCGGTCGCCGCTGAGGAGGATGGCGAATGCGTAATCGGCGTGGTAGTCGCCCCGGCACTCGGCGAGGCATACATCGGGCTCAAGCACGGCGGCGCATGGCGCATATCCGGAGGTCTCGCCCACCGAATCTACGTCCGCGAGTGCGAGAGCCTCTCGCACGCGCTCGTGTCGACAGGGTTGGGCTACTCGGCGCTGCGACGTTCGGAGCAGGCCCGCGTCATGCTCGACGTAGCGCCGCTCGTCCGCGACTTTCGTCGAGCGGGGGCGGCAGTCCTCGACCTGTGCTGGCTCGCCGCTGGCCGACTCGATGCCCACTACGAGCAGGGGCTCAACCGCTGGGACATCGCCGCCGGCGGGCTCATCGCGGCTGAGGCGGGAGCCCTCGTGGGCGGGCTTCGCTCACCTGATCGATACGAAGGGGTGCTCGTTGCTGCTGTTCCAGCGATCGATGGCGAACTGCGATCAGCGCTCGAGTCGGCAGGGGCTGGTCTCTAGCCGAGGTCTGACGGTGCCTGCTGCTACGAGATGCGGCGGAGGTCGGCGTTGTACCAGTGGGCATTGTGCACGTAAATGGCAACCGGCTCCGCGAAGGAGTTGTCGGGGACGGCATCAACGGTGACCTTTGCCGGGACGCCGAGGGCACGGGCGTTCCGCGGGACGATCATGCCCCCGGGAATGAGCGCACTGGCTCCGACGAGGGCGTGGGGCCCGATTCGTGCCGCGTGCAGGACCACTGATCCGGACCCGACGAGGGAATCATCGAGCACCGTGCAGCCCTCGAGATGGACGTTGTGACCGATGACACAGCGATCACCGACGACGGTATCGAGCTCTGCCGTGCAGTGGATGATCGTGCCGTCCTGAATCGAGGTCTGCGCGCCGATCCGGATCGATCCGTGGTCGCCTCGCAGCACGGCCGTGGGCCAGATACTCGACTCAGGTCCGACGTGCACATCGCCGATGATGACGGCGTCGGGGTGGACGAAGGCGGTGGGATCGATCTGCGGGGTCCGGTCGCCGAGCGCGTAGACAGGCATGCCGAGAGGGTATCGCCCTCGTCGAGGTGATCGCCCCATCGTGATGCAACGACCCTTGAATTCGGGCACAATCTCGCGGACGGCTCGTCGTCGCTCGGTCGAGTCTTCGTCGCTCGGTCGAGGTCCGGGGGGAATGCTTCCTGCGCCGACAATGTTCCATGACACATGCACGTCACAACCTGGGGAGGAGATCACGATGGCAACTGACTACGACGCACCTCGCAAGACCGATGAGGAACTTGCCGAGGAAAGCCTGGAGGACCTGAAGGCGCGGCGAGCTGAGAAGTCCTCCTTGGCTCTTGACATCGACGAGGCTGAGCTGGCGGAGAGCCTGGAATTGCCGGGCGCTGATCTTTCAGCCGAGCGACTCACGGTTGAGGTGCTGCCCCGGCAGGCAGATGAGTTCACCTGCTCCAAGTGCTTCCTGGTGCATCACCGCAGCCAACTCGACCACGAGAGTGCGCTCGGGCCGGTCTGCAACGAATGCGCGTGAGTGAACGCGCGGATTGCGTGACTCAGGCGTCGTGCTGGTGCGCCGGCCGATTCGTCATTCGATAGACGGCGACCTCGACTGCGGTTGCGGCCGCCGCTGTGACGACTGACCACAGGAGGACCCGAGCGATGCTCACACCCGGATCGCGCGGACCCGGTGCATCGGTTCCGGTTGCCCGGCGGTAGCCGGCGTTCAAGGCCTTGCGCACGATCATCGTGGCGCCGATCGCGACCACCGGTGACACGAGGTGAATGAGCGGGCTCGGCTCGGCGCCGTTGCTTGAATCTGCCCCGAGCTCCGAGGTGCCCTGAAGTTCCGACCTGCTCACCGTCGCTCCCGTCGATTACATTCTTCTGATGCGTGGAGACCGCACATCACTGTAGTGCCCGAACCAGTCGGTCGGGATTCTTGCTCGTGAGGAGCCAGGCGGGGTGGGGATCGGCATCGTCGCCGAGCGTCACCAGAACGCCAGTCGAAGCCCGCCATGGCCGCAGCAGGATGAACCGACGTGCGTCGGCGGTAGGCCCGCGCTCGGCGCGCACCTGCTCGCCAGTGAGCCCGATCGCCGCCGAGATCGAGGTTCGGGGGAGCCGGGCTCTCCCGGCGACAAGGGTCATCTCGGTGACCTCAATAATCGGGGAGGTCACCCACAGGAGCCAGGACACCGTGCCGGACCCGGCGGCGAGGATGAGCCACCCGACCGGGGCCGACAGTGCCGCACCGTAGGCCACGGCGACCATCCCAACGAGGACCACGCCGATGGCGAGAATCCACCACGGGGGAATGAGTCGCTCGCGGAATCCGGGACGATCGCTCATGTGCGTCACACTAATCGCAATGCCTCCTTACAGTCGTTCTCGGTAGGGTCTGGCCCATGCCAGCGATCAGCCCTCCGCCTGCAGCGGTGCTCCCGGACCGGCCGGCTCACGCCCCCGCGCCGGGTGACGATATTCCCTCGCACTATCGATGGTGCTTCGGTTGCGGCGTCGACCATCCGACCGGGCTGCACATGCGGATCACCGCCCGCGAGGGCCTGCGGGTGACGGGAGCCTTCACCGTCACCGAGCATCACCAAGGGGCACCCGGACTCGCGCATGGCGGACTGCTGACAGCGGCATTCGACGAGGTGCTCGGCTCGCTCAACTGGTTGCTCGGCGATCCGGTCGTGACCGCGCAGATTCAGACGGACTTCCGGCGGCCGGTCCCGGTCGGATCGACGCTCATCATCGACGCAGAGGTCGCCGGCGTGCATGGCCGAAAGGTATTCACCGCCGCGGTCGGCCGCCTTGGCGATCCCGAGGGTCCGGTAGCGGTGACCGCATCTGCACTGTTCATTCGAGTCCCGATCGAGCACTTCCTCCAGCACGGGAATCCGGAGCACATCGAGCAGGCGATCATCGATCGAGCAAGCGGAGGCCCGGCCTGGCGCACCGGAGGCCATGATGTCGAGGTCAACCCATGACCGTGGTCGAGGTGCTCGTCCAACGACTCGACCCCGGACTGCCGATGCCCGCTCGCGAGCATCCGGGCGATGCCGGGCTGGACCTGCGCAGTCGTATCGACGTGAGACTCGAGCCGGGTGGCCGAAGCCTCGTCCCCACCGGTATCGCGATCGCCCTGCCGTCCGGGTTCGCAGCATTCGTCCATCCTCGAAGCGGCATGGCGCTTCGACACGGAGTGACGGTCCTCAACGCCCCCGGCACCATCGATGCCGGCTACCGCGGGGAGATCAGCATCATCCTGGTGAACCACGATCGGTTCGAGGCATTCGACATCGCCAGAGGTGATCGGATCGCCCAGCTCATCGTCTCCCCGGTGGTCACCGCAGCGATGGTCGAGGTGAGCGACCTACCCGGCTCGCATCGGGGGAGCGGCGGCTTTGGCAGTACGGGCGGGTTCCTCGGTACGGTTACCTCGTGACTGATGACGTGCGTGCAGACGGGCCTTGGGACGAGTCGGAGATCGACCTGGGCGACGGGATCGAGCGCATCGATCTCGGGGCGCTCCTGGTGCCAGCGACCGAGGGTATGGATCTTCAAGTGCAGGTTGACGAGCAGACTGGAAGCATCGTCCAGGTGACCCTTGCGATGAAGGAGTGCGCGGTTCAGGTGCAGCCGTACGCGGCGCCCAGATCCGGTGGCATGTGGAGCGATGTGCGCGCGCAGATCAAGAAGTCGATCAGTGCGTCAGGCGGGCTTGTTGAAGAGGCAGATGGCCCGTTCGGAATCGAGCTTCGCGCCCAGGTCAAGCCGACTGATGGGGGCAAGAGCCTGCAGTCGGTGCGGTTCGTCGGAGCCGAGGGACCACGCTGGTTCCTGCGGGCAGTGTTCCTCGGCAAGGCATCACGACCCGGTCCGGAGGCCGTAGCGCTCGAAGCCGTCGTCCGCGGTCTCGTCGTCGTTCGCGGCGGCGACGCGATGCCGGTTGGCGCGCCGATCACCATGCGGCTGCCTGAGGCACTCGATGCCGGTGGGTCAAGCGGGCGTCCGCCGATCAATCCCTTCGAACGCGGACCGGAGATTACCGAGATCCGCTAGGGGTTACCCTGATGACGTGGGCAGCCTAGGAGCAAGCAGCGACGTCGTTGAGAATCCCCTGCGCAAGAGCCCGGTGCTCAACCTGCTGCTCGGCAATTCGCTTGTCCAACGACTGACGAGAAGCCGGGCGCAGCAGGAGGCTCATGAGCTCCAGCGTGAGAATGTCGGCCGTGCCTGCGGCTGCATCGCGGACTGCGCTCCTGGGTCCACCGTGACCATCGCCGGCACGGTCCGCGCGATGAGCATTCGGCCCCGAAACGAGGCGCCGTCGCTGGAAATCGATCTTTATGACGGCACCGGCAGCGTGCGCATCGTGTGGCTCGGCCGTCGCCGGATCCTCGGCATAAGCCCGGGACGCAGGCTCATCGTGACCGGCCGGCTGAATCAGGTAGCGGGCGAGCCGATCGTGTACAACCCCCGGTACGAGCTCAAGCCATTGGCGGCCTGACGATGACAGCAGCGAACGAGCCCCAGGGCAAGCCGGAGCACGAGGGATTCGATC
>CALPZT020000039.1 GCA_943328365.2 Bifidobacterium breve
CTGCCGTGGTCTCAGTCGCGGCCGGCCTTGAGCTCGGAGCCACCCTTCGCCGCATCGTGAAGGCTGCGGTCGATCTCGTCGATGCCGAGTACGGCGCGCTCGGTGTCCTCGGGGCTGATGGCAAGGTCGTCGACTTCATCCATGTCGGAATCGACCCCACATTGGCGGAGTCGATCGGCCCGCTGCCGACCGGCAAGGGGATTCTGGGCCTGCTCACCCAGCACCCGGTGCCGATCCGGCTCGATCGACTCTCGGACCACCCGTCATCGACTGGGTTCCCTCCCGGACACCCGCCGATGCAGTCCTTCCTCGGTGTTCCCGTACGCGTGAGAGGTGAGGTCTTCGGCAACCTCTATCTCACCGAGAAGCGCGGAGCGACCGGATTCAACACCGAAGACGAGCGAACGGTGATGGCGCTGGCTGCCGCCGCCGCGGTGGCAATCGAGAACGCCCGGCTCTACGAGCGCAGTCGGCAGCGCGAGCGATGGCAGGAGGCCGTCGCCGCGATCGCGAACGCGGTGCTCAGCGGCGCTGAGGGCGCAGATGTCCTTCCCGTCATCAGTGAGCGAGTTCGGGCGCTCACCGGTGCTGATGCCTCGCTCGTTGCGATGCCGGATCTGCTCGGCCGACTCGTGGTCGAGGTGGTGAGCATCGGACCTGAGGGCGAGGGGGCGCGGGCGGACCAGACCCGCTGGTCCGTGCACCGGAGTCGCCCTCGAAGCCCACGAACGGCAGCCTTCGATGGCATTGAACGAGGGCTCCTCGGTCACGTGCTCACGGGTAACGAGCAGATCCAGGAGGCACTTGACTCCCGTGCGACCCTGCTCACCGGGCAGATGACCCTCGACCTCGACACTCCGCGCGAGTTTGCGTCGATGCTTGCCCTGCCGATGCTCGCGGTTGATCGAACGCTCGGCGTCGTGATCCTCTTCTGGGATCTCGGTGCGGGGCCTGTGCCGCGCGACATCGTTGAGCTTGCGGAGGCCTTCGCCGCCCAGGCTGCCGTGACACTCGTCCTCGCGGAGGCGCGTCATGAGCAGGGCAGGCTTGCGGTCTACGAGGACCGCGATCGCATTGCGCGTGATCTGCACGACCTCGTCATCCAGCGACTCTTCGCGACCGGGATGCAACTGCAGGGGGCCATGCGAACGCCGGGCCTCGATGACGGAGTTCGGGAGCGGATGTCGCGGGCGGTCGATGAGATGGACGAGACCATCCGTGAGATCCGCCAGACGATCTTCGCACTCCACGAGCCGAGCTCCGGCCCCTCCACCGGCCTGCGCGGCCGGATCCTTCGCGAGACCGCCCAGGCAGCTGCGCTCCTCGGGTTCGAGCCCTCAGTCCGATTCACCGGCGTCATCGATGCGATGGTGGCTGACACGACAGGTGACCATCTCATCGCCGCCCTGCGTGAGGCCGTCACGAATGCCGCGAGGCATGCACAGGCAGAGCGCGTCGAGGTCGTGATTGAGGTGATCGGTTCAGAGGTCATGCTCGTGGTGACGGACGATGGGATTGGCGTGCCTATCGATGGCTCAGGACGACGCTCCGGGGTCGCGAATCTGAATGCTCGCGCCATGGCGCTCGGCGGATCGTGTTCCCTCGAGCGGGTGTCGGAGAGCGGCGGAACGCGATTGATCTGGCGGGTGCCAGCGAGCTGAGCGGGCTCAGATGTCGAGGGTCTGCCCGACCGTGGCGCCTCCGTCAGCGATGAACTCGGTTCCGGTCGAGTACGTGGCATCGGCGACGAGATAGAGGACGAGCTTGGCGATCTCGTTCGGCTCGCCGATGCGCGGGATGGGCTGGCGGGCGTAGAAGTCCTCGGAGGCAACCCCTGCTGTCATCGGGGTGCGCACGCCGCCGGGGTGGACTGACACCACCCGCGTGCCGTCCTTCGCGAGGTCGAGGGCAGCGGCCTTGGTCAGGCCACGCACGCCCCACTTGCTCGCCACGTAGGCGCTCAGATTCGAGTACCCCATGATGCCGGCGGTCGATGAGATGTTCACGATGACGCCCCCGCCAGCCCTCGCCAAGGCGGGCGCCATGGCGCGGATCCCGAGGAATACCCCGGTGAGGTTGATCCCGATGACCCGGTTCCACTCGGAAAGTTCGGTTGACGCGACCGGAGTGAAGCCGACGACCCCGGCATTGTTGACGAGGATGTCGATTCGGCCGAGCGAGGACTCGGCCCAACCCGCAAGATCCGACCAGTCCTGTTCATTGGTGACGTCGAGATGCCGGTACTCGGCGCCGATGCTGGACGCGACCGAGGCGCCTTCGTCGTCGAGGATGTCGCACAACACCACCCGTGCGCCCTCAGTTGCGAGGATGCGAGCTTCCTCGGCCCCCATGCCCTGCGCCGCTCCTGTGACGATCGCTACCCTGCCGTCAAGCTTGCCCATGTCGAACCTCCGTGCTGCGACGCTACGGCGGCGGGCCAGCGCGGGATAGGGACGAAAGCCTCGTATGGGCGAGGGCGAAAGGCATATGCTCGCCATGTGGTGATTTGATACCCCCTGGGGTATATTGGTGACACATCGAGATGAAGGAGCGAGTCTGTGTGCAGTCCAGTGCGTTGCGGAAGTTGCGGCTTGGTCACGTGGAGTGGGTGCGGTGAGCACGTGCAAGAGGTCATGGCGAACGTGCCTGTTGAGCAGCGCTGCACCTGTAACTGACGCCGCTCCGGCGCTCGTGCGCCCCTGCTGCTAGGAATGGGCAGTGACGCAGGCTCCGGGAGTATCGAAGTGGCTGCCCTCGTACATCCTGCTGGCGCTCATCTGGGGCGGGTCCTTCGCCTTCATGATGATCGGGCTCGAGTCACTCACGCCGGTCGGCGTTTCCTTCGGCAGAATCCTGCTCGGAGCGATCACCCTCCTCGTCCTCGCGGCGGTGACACGCACCTCACTGCCACCGCGACGGACCTGGAAGCACCTGTTCATCTATGCGGCCCTCGTCAGCACCGTCCCGTGGACCATGTTCGCGATCGGCGAGACCCACATCTCCTCGGCTCTCGCCGGCATCATCAACGGCGCCACCCCGCTCATGACCCTCGTTGCCATCCTCGCGGCCTTCCCCGAGGAGACCCCGAACCGGCAGCGGATCATCGGCCTGAGCATCGGATTCATCGGCGTCCTCATCGTCGTGGGCGTCTGGCAGGGGCTGGCGGCGGGAACGTGGGCGGGAATTGCCGTCTGCCTCGTGGCGATCACCTGCTACGGCATCTCCTACCCCTACGGGAGACGTCACCTCACCGGCGGCCCGCTCGCGAGCGACCTCACCCCACTGGCCTTGGCGACTGGTGTGCTCGTCATGGCGACGGTTCAGACAGCCCCGCTCACGCTCATCACCGGGGTGCTCAAGGCCCCGCTCCAGGTTTCGACGGTGATCGCGATGCTGTGCCTGGGTTGCCTGGGCAGCGGAATCGCCTACGTATTGAATTTTCGGGTACTCGCCAACTCTGATGCCACCACGACGAGCACCGTCACGTACATTCCGCCCCTCATCGCCGTCATTGTCGGCGCGATCTTCCTCGATGAGCACATCACCTGGAACCAGCCGATAGGCGGAGTACTTGTCGTCGCTGGTGCGGCCATCGCCCAGGGGGTCCTGCACCTGCCGAAGCGCTCGAAGGTGCGGTCACAGCGCGACTCGGGGACAATAAGCGAGCCATGAGCACCCTCCCCCCACTCGAAACCGATGTCCTCGTCGTCGGGGCTGGCCCGGCCGGGTCTGCGACCGCAGCCTGGAGCGCCCGAGCCGGCATCGATGTGCTGCTCGCCGATGCCGAAGCCTTCCCCCGAGATAAGCCCTGCGGCGACGGCCTCACCCCACGCGCAATCGCCGAGCTCGACCACCTCGGCCTGTCTCCATGGCTCGAGGGTCGCGCGCGCAACAAGGGGCTGCGGGCCGCAGGTTTCGGTCGCACGCTCACGCTCCCCTGGCCCGGTGGCTCACTGCCAAGCCATGGCGGGGCAGCGCCCCGGCTCGAACTCGATGCAGCCATCCGGCAGGTCGCGATCGATGCGGGCGCGACCACGGTCGAGGGCCACCGCGCCGTCGCCGTCACGCTCGACACTGCGAAGGTCACCTCGGTCACCTTTGCGACGGGCAAGGGAGATCAGCGCGAGATCCGCTGCAAGCGCCTCATCGTGGCCGATGGCGCGAAATCCCAGTTGGGACGAAAACTCGGACGTGTGTGGCACCGCAGCACCGTCTACGGCGTGGCCGCCCGCGGCTACGTCAAGAGCCACCGAAGCGACGACCCATGGATCTCCTCCCACCTCGAACTGCGCGGGCAGGACGGCGAACTCCTCTCCGGCTACGGCTGGGTCTTCCCGCTCGGCGACGGCGAGGTGAACATCGGCGTGGGCACGCTCGCCACCAGCCGTCATCCCGCCGAGGTGAACCTGCGCGGCCTTATGCAGCACTACGCCGATAACCAGCGCGAGGAGTGGCAACTCGAAGGCGACATCAGGGCACCGTGGTCGGCGCTCCTGCCCATGGGCGGTGCCGTGAGCGGGGTTGCCGGCCCGAACTGGATGCTCGTCGGCGACGCCGCCGGCTGCGTCAACCCACTCAATGGCGAGGGCATCGACTACGGCCTCGAAACTGGCCACCTTGCAGCTGAGGTTCTCGCTGGAACAGTCTCGAACTCAGCGATGAACTACGAGGCCCAGTGGGCGCCGATCCTCCGGCAGCACTACGGCACTGCATTTTCCATCGCCAGGCGGCTCGCCGGATTCCTCACCGTGCCCGGATTCCTGCCCACCTTCGGCCCGGTCGGCATGCGCTCGCGCTCGCTCATGACCATCGCGCTACGGGTCATGGGCAATCTCGTCACCGACGAAGACACCGATGCGACGGCGCGGCTCTGGCGTGCGGCGGGTCGCACGAGCCTTCGATTCGACGAGCGGCCACCGTTCACGTAGGGCGCCGGCTAGAAGTCCCAGTCGTCCGTGAGCACGCCCTGCTGCATTGACATCCGAAGTGGATCCATGCGGAGCACCGCAGGGGGACCGTCGAGCAGCGGTGGCATGACACCCATGAGCACCCCGAATGGCGCGGATGCCCGATGTGCCTCCTGCGCCGCCTCGTCCTTGAAGATCTCGAACAGCCACACGTTGTTCGGAGTGTCAGGGTCGACCGAGACGATGAACAGCTCCGTGCCGGGCTCCGCAGCGAGGGAGTCGGTGTAGGAGTTCAGCACATCGAGGAGGGCGAGCCGAAGCCCTTCCTTGGCGGTGAGCCGGACGAGGAGCGACATCCGCCCCGGCAGGAAGACCTGCAGCGGCTCGTCGGCGACCTGCTCGGCCACTATGCGCCTATGCCTTGCACTTCGTGACGATGCCTTGCATCTCGCCCCTATGCCTTGTTGGCGAGGTACCACTCGTAGGTGCTCGCCACACCATCGCGCAGGGAGATCTGCGGCTTCCAGCCAAGCTCGTTGATCCGGGAGGTGTCGAGGAGCTTGCGGGGCATGCCATCGGGCTTGGACGAATCCCATTCGATCGTGCCCTCGAAGCCGACGACCGATGCCACCGTCTCGGCGAGCTCGCGAATCGGCATGTCGTCGCCGAGGCCGACGTTGATGGTCTCGTGGGTGTCGTAGTGCTGAAGCAGGACGAGGCAGGCCTGGGCGAGGTCGTCGACATGGAGGAACTCGCGGCGCGGCGTGCCGGTGCCCCAGACCGTGACCGTGGGCGCTCCCGCGACCTTCGCCTCATGGAACCGTCGGATGAAGGCGGGCAGCACGTGCGATGACTGGAGGTCGAAGTTGTCGCCAGGGCCATAGAGATTCGTCGGCATTGCGGAGATCCAGCGACGTCCGTATTCGGTGCGGTGTGCCTCGATGTAGAAGATGCCCGAGATCTTCGCCATGGCATAGGCCTGGTTCGTCGGCTCGAGTGGGCCGGTCATGAGCGATGACTCGCGGATCGGCTGGGTCGCGTGCCTCGGGTAGATGCAGGACGAGCCGAGGAAGAGCAGCCGCTCCACATCGCAGGCATGGGCCGCGTCCATGACATTGGTCTGGATGAGGGTGTTATCACGGAGAAACTCGACGGGAAAGGTGGAGTTTGCCATGATGCCGCCGACCTTCGCCGCCGCATCAATAATGATGTCGGGCTTGGCCTCGGTGATCGCCGCGAACGTGGCATCGCGGTCGCGCAGGTCGAGCTCCTTCGATGACCAGCCGATGAGCTTGCCGACGCCGGCAGATTCGAGTGCCCGCCAAAGGGCCGACCCGACGAGGCCCCGGTGCCCGGCCACGTAGACGGAGACATCGCCCCAGGGGAATGTCGACTGCATGGGTGCCTGCTCTCGGTGTGGGGACGAGTCTGTGACCAGTGTCATTCTGACACAGCGGCCCTAGGCTGTCGGGATCGCAACAGGGAGGCACGAATGCGCGTCATCAATGTCGAGCAACTGAAGACAGTTCTCGGAAGCCTGCCCACGAACCCGCGTGTGGTTGCGTCAGGAAACTTTGCCACACCGACCGTCCTCCTCGGGGCATTCGACGAGGTTGTTCCCGAGTACCGGCTGCACATGCTCAATGCCCAGCGTGGCCTCCCGAACCGTGAGGGCGTCACGTACGAGACGGCGTTTGTCGGACCGGGAATGCGAGGCAGTGAGCGGCTCGTCTACGTGCCCTGCCGGCTCAGCCTGGTGCCGGTGCTCTTCCGCGACCACTTCCGCCCCGATGTCGTGCTCCTCAATGCCTCGTCCCGGCGGTTCGACACCGTGAGCCTGGGCACCGAGGTCAATATCCTGCCGGCGGCAATCGAGTCGGCTCGCATGCACGGCGGCCTCGTCATCGTCCAGGCCAATGCTCAGATGCCCTACACCTACGGCGATGCGCAGATCTACGAGAACGAGATCGATTACCTCGTCGAGGTCGATGAGCCGGTGCCGGCCCATGAGCGCGGCAGCCTCGGCGATGTCGAGAAGCAGATCGGCGACCGCATCGCCGCGCTCGTCGAACCGGGGTCGACCCTGCAACTCGGTATCGGTGCGGTGCCTGATGCCGTGCTCGCAGCGTTGACTGATCGCAAGGGCTTGCGAATCTGGACCGAGATGTTCAGTGACGGCGTGCTCGACCTTCACAAGGCCGGTGCCCTCGATGACGATGTCCCCCTCACCGCCTCGTTCATCTTCGGGTCCCGGGAGCTCTACGACTGGCTGCACCTGAACCGCGGCGTGCGAATGATGCGCACGGAGGTGACGAACGACCCGGGGCTCATCGCCCGTCAGGCTCGCATGACAAGCGTGAACGCCGCCCTTCAAGTCGATCTCTTTGACCAGGCGAATGCGAGCCGGGTTAAGGGCCGCATCCACTCCGGGTTCGGCGGCTCGACCGACTTCATCGTGGGTGCCCTGCACTCACGTGGCGGCCGATCGTTCATGGCGCTGCCGTCATGGCACCCGAAGGCTGACTGCTCGACCATCGTGCCGCGGATAACCGACCCCGTCACGAGCTTCCAGCACAGTTTCGTCGCGACCGAGCAGGGCATTGCCACCTGCTTCGGGCTCTCCCAGGCCGATCAGGCGCGCAACATCATCACCAAGGCCGCTCACCCTTCGGTGCGCGACGAGCTTGAGGCGAGCGCGAGGGAGTTCGGCCTCATCTAATACGGCCGAACCCGAATAGGCTTGCGGCATGTTCAAGAAGCAGGCAGCGCCACTCCCCCCGGGCAAGTACCGCATGGGAGGTGCGCACTTCAAGAACGACAAGGCCTTCGTCCGCACTGCGGTGCGCGATGTTCGCCGCCTCGTGAAGTACTGCGATCTGGGTGTTGAGTCAAGCCTTCTTGACTGGGGCTGCGGTGCAGGGCGGCTCGCCGTGGGAGTGCGTGAGGAGTTCGGCCGGATTCGCGATTACCACGGGGTTGACATCCAGCCGGAGCTGATTGAGTGGGCCCAAGGCAATCTTTCTGGTGACGGATACCGGTTCACCTGCCTCGACCTGAGCAACGAGCGCTACAACCCCGACGGCTCGCCGGAGCGAACCCTTGCGGCAGACCCCGGATCCGTCGATGCCTTCTACGCCTACTCGGTTTTTTCGCACATGAACGATGTTGATACGCCAGCGTATTTGCAGCTCATCGGCACGGCACTCGCGCCCGCTGGACGCGCACTCGTCACCTGCTTTGTCGAGGAGGACGTGACCGACTGGGAGGAGAACCCGGAGGGCTACGGGCCACTCGAATGGAAGGGACCGTTGCACTGCACCAGATTCTCTCGCTCGCACTTCGAGGATCACGTGCGAGCCGCTGGGCTTGCGGTCGACCGGTTTGAGTACGGGCGCGAAACTGATGGTCAGAGCCTGTACGTCCTCCGCCACCGCTAGAGCCCTTCGAGTTCACGGCCAATTCACCTGGGCTCGCCCGCTCTGGGTGCCGTATCGCAGGGGTGCCATGGGCTATGGTTTAAAGCAGTCGTGGGCTTGTCCCTCGATCCCCCAGACCAGCACCACGTCGCTCCGAGAGGTTCCGCCATGCGCTTGCTTAGCCCCGCCCGACGACGCTCCGCCGTCGCTTCAATCGCCCTCATCACCGCCACAGCATTCGGTGCCGGTGTCGTCGCCGCACCGGCGGCTAGCGCGGCCCCGGGTGATGCCGTGTCGTACGGCCTCCACGTTCCGCAGATCGCGAACGGCCTCGTTCCGTCAGTCCCGGCGGGCACCATCCGGCTGTGGGATGTCGGCATCTCGTGGGGCAAGGTCCAGCCCTCGGAGAAGAAGTTCTGGTGGACCGGCATGGACAAGGCGATCGCGAACTCGAACAAG
>CALPZT020000040.1 GCA_943328365.2 Bifidobacterium breve
GTCATCGCCGCGCATCTCGACCAGCTCTTCCCCGGCATGCAGATCCTTCAGCACCACTCCTTCCGCGTCACGAGGAACGAGGATGTCGAGGTTGAGGAGGACGATGCCGAGAACCTCCTCCTCGCCCTCGAACGCGAACTCATGCGCCGCAGGTTCGGACCACCTGTGAGACTCGAGGTCGAGGAGTCCATCGATCCCCATGTCCTGGCCCTGCTCGTCAGCGAGCTCGACGTCAACGAGCACGAGGTCTTCCACCTCCCTGGGCCACTTGACCTGACCGGGCTTTGGACCATCGTTTCGCTCGATCGCGACGATCTGAAGCAGCCTCGATTCGTCTCGAAGACCTCTAAGCGCCTCGCGGACGTCGAGTCATCGTCGCCGCCTGACGTGCTCGCCGCCGTGAGGGAGCGCGACGTCCTCCTCCACCACCCCTACGACTCGTTCTCCACCAGCGTGCAGCTGTTCCTCGAGCAGGCTGCCATCGACCCGAATGTGCTTGCGATCAAGCAGACCCTGTACCGAACGTCAGGCGACTCGCCGATCGTCGACGCCCTCATCAATGCCGCCGAGAACGGCAAGCAGGTCCTCGCGATCGTCGAGATCAAGGCGAGGTTCGACGAGCAGAACAATATCGACTGGAGTCGAAAGCTCGAGCAATCCGGCGTGCACGTCGTGTATGGCCTTGTTGGCCTGAAGACCCACAGCAAGCTCTCGATGGTCGTTCGCAATGACGGCGACCAGTTGCGCCGCTACTGCCATATCGGCACCGGTAATTACCACCCGAAGACGGCCCGGCTCTACGAGGACTTCGGCCTGCTCACCTGCAACCCGGAGGTGGGCGACGATGTCTCGAATCTGTTCAATGTCCTCTCGGGCTACTCGATGCACACCGAGTACTCACGGCTGCTTGTTGCTCCCCACTCCGTCCGCTCGGGGCTCATCGAGCGAATCGAGCGCGAAATTGAGCATCACCGCGAAGGCCGGCCCGCACGCATCCGCTTCAAGTGCAATGCCCTTGTCGACGAACGGGTCATCGATGCCCTGTACCGCGCCTCGCAGGCTGGAGTCCAGGTCGATATCTGGGTTCGCGGGATCTGCGCCCTGCGCCCCGGTGTCTTCGGACTGAGCGAGATGACCAGGGTGATCAGCATCCTCGGCAGGTTCCTCGAGCACTCGCGCGCCTTCTGCTTCGAGAATGGCGGAAACCCCGAGACCTGGATCGGCTCGGCCGACATGATGCACCGAAATCTTGACCGCAGGGTCGAGGCCCTCGTCCTCCTCAAGGACCCTGAGCATGTCGCGCAGGTGAGCGACCTGTTCGACCTCGCCTTCGACCCTCGCACGTCCGTGTGGGATCTGCATCCCGAGGGCGAGTGGGTTCGTCGCACGAAGGCTCCGGACGGATCGCCGCTTCGCGACTACCAGGAGACTCTCGTCGCACGCCAGGGCAAGCGGATAGATCCGTGACTGTCCCGACGGAGCACCGGGAGGTCGAGTACAAGCTTCGGGTCCCGAGCGAGTTCCTCCTGCCCGATCTCCAGGCCGACGGTCTCATCGGCTCGTCAGCCGCTCAGGAGCCCTTCGACATGGCCGCCGTCTACCACGACACCGCGAGCCTGTCTCTCATCCGATGGGGCGCCACGTTGCGTCGACGAACGGGCGGGTCGGACGAGGGCTGGCACCTGAAGTTGCCAGTGGCCGGTGCGTCGTCAGCGTCGCGAGACGAGATCCGGCTGCCGCTCGCCGCGGGGACGGTCGGCGCCGTCCCGGCCGCGCTCGTCGACATCATCTCGCCGCTCATTCGTGGCGAGCGCCTGCTCCCCCAAGCGACCGTTCGCACGTTACGCGCGCCGCAGATCCTGCACGACCGCAACGGAGTGCCGCTCATTGAACTTGTCGATGACGAGGTCGTCGTCCTCGACGCATCGGACAATGTCGTGACGCAGTTTCGGGAGATCGAGCTCGAACTCGTCGATCACCTCCGTCCGCATGCGGAGGCACACCTTGATGCAATCGTCGCCCGACTCGTGCAGGCGGGCGCTCACGTGCAGTCCCTGAGCAAGGCAGCGAGCGCACTCGGCGAGAGAGCCGCAGCCCCGTCCGACGTTCCGCTGCTGGACTGGCCTCGAGAGTATGCGCCGGCCAGCGACGCGCTCCGGGCCGTCATCTCGACCCACGTGCGTCACTTCATACTGTCGGACGTTGCCGTGCGGCGCGGGCTCCCCGATTCGGTGCACCAGATGCGGGTCGCCGCACGTCGCCTGCGATGCGCCCTGAAGAACTTCGCGCCACTGCTCGACGAGGAATGGGCCAGCGGCCTCGCCGGCGAGCTGGCCTGGGTGGCCCGGGAGCTCGGAGCCATCCGAGACACGGAGGTGCTCCTTGAACGCCTAGACCGCCATGCTGATCGGCTCGGGCCGGCTGATGGTGCCCTCGCCAAGGCGGTCATCGACCACCGGCTCAGGCAGCGCCTGGCCTCAGCTCGATCCGGGGCGCTCGGCGCCCTGCGCAGCGATCGGCATGAGTGGCTGCTCGACGACCTCGTTGCCGCAGCCGCCTCACCGACTTCGAGTGAGCGGGCCGACGCACCCTGCGTTGACGTGTTGCCACCGATCATTGACCACGCCTGGCATGCCCTCGAGTCGGCCATGAGCGCACTGCGCATCGATGGACCCGACGAGGAGTGGCACGAGGCACGGATCAAGGCGAAACGGACAAGATACGCCGTAGAGGCGGTCGCGCCGACATTCGGCAAGCGCTCATGGCGCTTCGCAGAAGCACTGGCAGAGCTCACCGAGGCACTCGGAGAGCATCAGGACTCGTCGGTGGCACAGGGGCTGCTTCGCGAGCTCGCCGCCGGCGACCTCGTCGACGGCTCGACAGCCTTCGCACTCGGCCGCCTGCACGGATTCGAGGCCGAGCAGGCGGCCGTTGCTCGCAGGCAGATCATCATCGGTTGGCCCGCGGTCATTCGAAGGGCACGGCGATCGGGATTGGTCCGTCATGCCGGCCGCTGAACTCATTCGTGCCGCTGGGGTCGTCCTCCTGCGTCAGGCAGGGGACACGCGCGAGGTCCTCATCGTGCACCGGCCTCGCTACAACGACTGGACGCTGCCCAAGGGCAAGCTCAAGCCCGGCGAGCACCCGATCGTCGCCGCGATCCGCGAGTGCGACGAGGAGACAGGCTTCCAAGTCGTCCTCGGAGCCAGGCTTCCGTCGCTGAACTACCCGGTCGACGGGATTCCGAAGCGGGTCGACTTTTGGACTGCGCGAATCAACGACGACGAGGGCTTCAGCCCGGGATCAGAGGTCGATGACATCCGCTGGCTACCGGCCGATCAGGCCCGCCAGACACTCACGCATGACTCCGAGGCCGACATCGTCGAACGGGCAGTTTCGCTGCCTGAGACGAGTCCGCTTATCCTGCTCCGTCATGCAGCGGCCGTGAAGCGTTCGGATTTCCGAGGCAAGAATGATGCCGAGCGCCCGCTATCGGGGCTCGGACGCAGCCAGGCCAAGGCCCTCGTCCCGATATTGGATGCCTACGGCATCACCGATATTCACTCCTCCGAAGCGGCTCGCTGCTACAACACCGTCAGAAAGACCGCCAAGCACCTCGGAACGGGGGTTCAACGGGAGCCTTCATTCAGCGAGGAGGGCTTCGATGATCGGCCAGAGCGCACGGCGCGACGCATGCAACGACTGCTCCTCGATCCGGCACCCCTCGTGATCTGCTCGCATCGGCCCGTACTCCCGACCCTGATCGACATCACGGCGGATGTCCTCGGCAGGGCCTGTCTGTCCAGCGATTCGTGGGACGTGCCCCTCGGTGCGGGCGCCGAGCGTTGGGATCCGAAAATGCCCCCAGGCGGCTTCATCGTGCTGCAACGCTCATTCGTCTCCGGCAGCCCGCCCAGCCTTGTCTCGATTGAGCGGCACCTCATCACCGGCTGACATTGGTACCGAATAGACACCCCTCGTTCACTCATCGTTCACTTTTGGACGAGCAACACGTCACTCGGTCACCTTATGTTCATCTTGCGATCACCTTGAGGGCCGGTTAGAGCGGCCCGAGAACCCATCCTCAGCAGTCCGAGAAGGAGCGCCATGCGCCTCGTCAAGTCATCCGTCACCATCAGTGTCGTCGCACTGACCATCCTTTCGCTCGCTGCGTGCGGTGGTGGAGCATCGGACTCATCCGGTTCATCGCTCACCGGCCAGGTCGCGATCGACGGTTCCTCAACGGTGTTCCCGCTCACGGCACTCGCTGCAGAGGATTTTCAGGTCGAGAACTCCGGCGTTCAGGTGAAGGTGGGGTCGTCAGGCACCGGTGGCGGTTTCGAGAAGTTCTGCCGCGGCGAGACGGACGCGAATGACGCATCACGGCCGATCAAGGATGAGGAGGCAGCAGCCTGCGAGGCAGCGGGGATTGCCTACGCTCCCCTCACCGTCGCCGTCGATGCCATCACGGTCGTCGTGAACAAGGAGAACACCTGGGCTACCTGCCTCACGATCGATCAGCTCGCCGCTATCTGGGGCCCGAGTTCCACCGTCGCCTCCTGGAACGAGGTAGACCCCGCCTTCCCGGCCGAGCCCATCAAGTTGTTCGGCCCCGGCACGGACTCCGGCACCTTTGACTACTTCACCGGAGCGGTCAACGGCGAGGAGGGTGCGAGCCGCACCGATTTCACCCCGAGCGAGGATGACAACGTCATCGTTCAAGGCGTATCCGGTAGCAAGGGCGGCCTCGGATACTTCGGCTTCACCTACTTCGAAGAGAATGCCGACTCCCTGAACGCCGTGCAGATCGATTCAGGTGCTGGCTGCGTGACACCCAGCGCAGCCACGGCACAGGACGGCACCTACACACCGCTCGCGCGACCGCTGTACGTCTACCCGTCGGTGACCGCGCTCGCCAAGCCCGAGGTTGCAGCGTTCTTCCAGTTCTATGTCGACAATGATGCGTCGATTGCGGAAGGGGCCCAGTACATCCCGCTCAACGAGGCGCAGCGACAGCAGCTCGTTGCAGACTTCGAGAGCCTCCTTGCTCAGGCTGGCGCCGGTACCTCGTCGCCGTCCGCTGCCTCGCAGTAGGTTCAGCGGGTGAGCGCATCGCCGATCTCGGCGCCAGTCATCGAAGTCGAGTACTCCCTGCGGCAGACCCGCTCGCGCGCGGGCGAGAAGGTCATTCGAGGCGTCCTGCTCGCGGCCGCAGCCGTCTCGGTTCTCACGACCATCGGCATCGTGGTTTCTGTCCTCATCCCGACAATCAGCTTCCTCGCTGAGGTTCCGGTCACGGACTTCCTGTTCGGCACGGTGTGGACCCCGTTATTCGCCAATGGCCAGTTCGGCGTGCTGCCGCTCATCTCTGGCACGCTTGTCATCACTGCGATTGCCGTCGTCGTCGCCCTACCGCTCGGACTCGGTGCGGCGGTCTACCTGTCCGAATACGCCTCAGACAGGTCTCGACGCGTGCTCAAGCCCACCCTTGAGCTGCTCGCCGGGATTCCGACGGTCGTCTTTGGCTTCTTCGCCCTTGAGTTCGTCACCCAGGTTCTCCTCATCAGGATCTTTCCGGGAATCGACATCTTCAATGCTCTGTCGGCCGGGCTCGTCATGGGCGTCATGATCATTCCGACGATCGCCTCGCTGTCTGAGGACGCCATGGCGGCCGTGCCGAGCGGACTCCGCGATGGCTCATACGCTCTTGGCTCCACGAAGCGCCAGACCGCCGTCAAGGTCGTCATCCCTGCAGCCCTCTCCGGGATCGTTGCAGCCTTCGTCCTTGGCATCTCACGGGCTATCGGCGAAACCATGATCGTGACGATCGCCGCCGGCCTCGAGCCCCGCCTGACCCTCAACCCACTCGAAGGCATGCAGACCATGACCTCCTACATCGCTGCGGCCGGCTCCGGTGATCTCTCGACCGGCAGCATCGAGTACAAATCAATCTTCGCCGTCGGCTTCCTCCTCTTTCTCCTCACCTTCATCATGAACATGGTGAGCATTCGCCTCGTTCGCCGCTACCGTCAGGTGTACCAGTGAGCGCGCCCGACACGGCAGCACCTTTGGCCGCGCCATCCCAGGTACAGGCCGAACTCCTCGGCTCCCGGCCGCCACTGCGGGACCGCGCATTCCGGTTGGCGCTGTTCATCTCGCTTACCATCGGCGTCGTGACCCTGGCGGTCCTCATCGCCTACGTCACGATCAAAGGCTGGCCTCGGCTCAATTCGACGCTCTGGACGAATATGCCGTCGATCCGCCGTCCGGAGCGAGCCGGGGCACAGTCGGCGATCACCGGGACCCTGTGGGTCATCGGATTCACCGCCCTCTTCGCGCTCCCGACCGGAATTCTGGCTGCCCTGCACCTTGAGGAGTTCTCGAAGCCGAACGGCCGTTTCCAGCGTCTCGTCGAGGTGAACATCCAAAACCTCGCAGCCGTGCCGTCCATTGTCTACGGCATCCTCGGGCTTGCCTTCTTCGCTCGCGCGCTCGCGCTCGGCCAGAGTGTCATCACTGCGTCTCTCACCCTGAGCCTGCTCATCCTGCCGATCGTCATCATCTCCACGCGTGAGGCCCTGCGTGCCGTCCCCAGGAATATCCGCGACGGATCGCTCGCCCTCGGCGCGACGGAGTGGCAGACCGCGTATAGGCAGACCCTCCCCGCGGCCATCCCCGGAATCGCCACCGGCGTGATCCTCGCGCTGTCTCGAGCGATCGGCGAGGCCGCTCCGTTGCT
The DNA here is from genome assembly GCA_943328365.2 of Bifidobacterium breve. Classification (GTDB taxonomy): domain Bacteria; phylum Actinomycetota; class Actinomycetes; order S36-B12; family S36-B12; genus WLND01. The sequence continues at coordinate 6,740 of CALPZT020000040.1, forward strand.
TCTCCTCGGTGCCGTCACCTTCATCACCTTCAACCCGACCGGCCCGCTCTCCGGCTACACCACCCTGCCAATTCAGATCTTCAACTGGACGAAGGACTCCCGCGAGGAGTTCCAGATACTCGCGTCCGCGACCATCGTCCTGCTCCTTGTCCTGCTCCTCGCAATGAATTTCGCAGCCATCCTGATCCGCAACCGCACGCAGAAGCGCTGGTAAGCACATGCGCCGAGAGGAATCCATGGCCGACGAGCCAATTGAGTTGCAACTCACGCACGACCTCACGAGCGGACGCGCGCAGCAGGTCTCCGACGAGGTGAACAACGTGGTGTTCACCCTGCAGGACCTCCGGGTTTCCTACGGCGACTACCAGGCCGTCCGTCAGGTCTCCCTCACGATCGCCAAGAGCGAGATCACCGCGTTCATCGGCCCCAGCGGCTGCGGAAAGTCGACCCTCTTGCGGTCCTTCAACCGCATGAACGATCTCATTCCCGGGGCCAAAGTCGAGGGCCTGCTCGCGTACCACGGCATCGACATCTACGGCCCGGACGTCGATCCGATCGAGGTTCGCCGGAAGATCGGCATGGTCTTTCAGAAGCCGAACGTGTTCCCGAAGTCGATCTACGACAACGTCGCCTACGGGCCACGCGTCAATCACATCAAGGCGAATATGGACGACCTCGTCGAGGAGTGCCTCACCAAGGCAGCCCTCTGGGACGAGGTCAAGGATGATCTGAAGAAGAGCGCCTACGCACTGTCCGGCGGACAGCAGCAGCGGCTCGTCATCGCGCGGTGCATTGCCGTACGGCCGGAGGTCATCCTCATGGACGAGCCGTGTGCGTCCCTCGATCCGATCGCAACTGCGAAGATCGAGGACCTCATGCGCCAGCTTGCCCTCGAGTACACGATCCTCATCGTCACCCACAACATGCAGCAGGCGGCGCGGGTTTCGGACCGCACCGCATTCTTCACCGCCGAACTCGATGACAACGGCGTGCGGCACGGCCGCCTCGTCGAGTACGGCCCGACACGCCAGATCTTCAGCGCACCGCAAGACAAGCGAACAGAGGACTACATCTCGGGTAGGTTCGGGTAGGTGATCATGGGTTCGCTGTCGTCGATCCAGTGCTGCGGCCTTGCCCTCGCCTCTCTTGCGGCGGTGAGTGTCGTAGCGTGCGCCCCGGCGCCAGCACCCAACGAATCCGGGAGCCCAACGTCCGCTGCGCCGTCGTCCAGCGCCACGGCATCGATGCCCTCCGCGTCCCCCGCGATGACACCCTCCGCCACTCCGCTCACCACCGCGGTCAGCGCCACGAATGCTCGGGGTACCGCCCGACTCGCGATCTCGGTCCTCAGCACCGTCCAGGGATTCAGTGACGAGATCGAGGGCGAAGGGCTCGCGATACTCGGGTCAGGCGACGCCGATCTCACCTGGACTTCGGTCGTCGGCCAAACCCGCGAGATCATCACGGCAGATGAGCTGTTCGTGCAGCTCGAGCCGCCAACTGGTCCCTGGCTGCAGATTCCGGCTGATGAGTGGACCCCGACAGCCTCGGCAGGGCGCCCGCTGCGCGGTATCAGCGACATCGCGGATGCGCGCCCTGATGGAGTCGAAGTTCTCGACGGCGTCGAGACAACTCGATATGTGGGTTTCCTTGACTTCGCCAATCACGCAGACGGCCTCGGCCTCAATGGACAGGCGCTGGAATTGGCCGAAGCCGCTGGCTCCGCCCGAGTCGAGGTCACGGTCTGGATCGATGAGCGCGGGCTCATCGTTCAGGTCATGCGCACCCTCGTCGGCGGCGGCGACATCACCGCCTCGACGGTGGCCCGACTCTCCGAGTTCGGGGTCTCCGCGACGGTCACGCCGCCAATCGAGTAGTTGCACAACGGGCAGCGCCCGCGGCTACCCGACGAGGATCACCGCTTGAGCCTTGGCCTTTCCGCGGCTGACGTTCACCGTGCACAGTCCCGCCTTCACCATGACAACGGCAGCGCCTGCCA
>CALPZT020000041.1 GCA_943328365.2 Bifidobacterium breve
AGCACGACCAATGCCCGTGCGTAGGCGCCGGCGGAAACGCTCGGTGCGCCCGACTCCATTCGATGCCATGTCATCCGGGAGACCCCGGCCGACTGAGCGGCCGATGTGGAGGACACGCTCAATGCCGCGCGTGCCTCCCGAAGTTGCGAGCCCAGCGCCCGGAGCCATCGGGCGTCCGCACGGTCTTCCTCGCCCTGAGTCGGACCCAGCATGTATCTGATTATTGACAAAAGAACCGCAATGTCAAGAATCAGATACGAAACACCACCCACGTGGACGGGCTAACCCCCTGATCTTTGCGTCCGTGGTGCAGCAGTCCGATAGGCGCCAGGTGTCAGGCCGAGCACGAAGCGAAACTGCCGGGTGAACGAGCTCTGGTCGTAGAAGCCGCAGGCGGCCGCGATCTCACCGAGCGTGGCGCCCGTCGTGGTGATGAGGTGGACGGCGTGCTCGAGCCGAAGGCGCTGGATGAGGCTTCTCGGCGGCAGGCCCAGGGTCCGGCGGCACTGCCGCTCGAGCTGCACCGGGCTGAGATTCGCGATGCGCGCGAGATCGGCGACCCGCCATGGCCGGTCGACCTCGTGACGGATTGCTGCAATGGCGGCGGCGAGACCGGCGTGCGCGCTCTGGAGCTGGGAGTTCAGATCGATCGACAGGGCGGCAAGCCCGATCACCTCATCTGCGTGCTCGATCGTCGACTTGCTCGTCACGTACCACCCGAGGGAGCCATCGGCTCGCACGATGAGCTCGAGATGCGAGGAGAGCGGACGTCCGGACGTTAGTACGGATTCATCTTGACTTGCGTACGACTGGGCGAGGTCACCCGCAAAGAGATCGTGCACGGTGGAGCCGATGATCGATGAAGGCTCGCGGCCCACCCGTAGGCCAAAGCCACTATTCACATAACAGTATCGCCCGTCGAGGCCCTTGAGCGAACCCATGAGCTGGGGCATGGCCTCGACGAGCTCGATGAACATCCGCCCTGCTGCGCTTTGTACTAATTCGACACCCACGCCGCCATGATGGCACAAGACGCAACGGCAGCATGTGCGGTTTGGTTATCGGCATGACGATCCAGGACGCCGACACGACCCTTATCGATGAAGCCGAAAGACGAGCAGCCCTCATCCTCGAGGCAGCGCAACCGACATCGCAGGAGTCCGCCCGAGCGGATCGCCTTGCGAGCCTGCTTGCCGACGACGATGGCCGCGATCTCCTCCTCGACCTCACCGACCAGGTCATGCGAATCCATGGCCCAGCTCGGTCGGCGAAGCGGCTGCGTGAGCTGACGAGAGCCGGCGTTCCGGCATCGCTCGGCTGGTTCGACCGGCTCGGGCTCGCCACCCTGGGCAGCGTCGCCTCGCTCATCCCCCGGACGTCTCAGCGCCTCACGACCTGGCGCGTCGACAAGGACACGTCCGGCGTCATCCTCCCTGCCGACGACCCTGCCTTCGCCGAGTACCTGGCCCGGCGCAAGGCCGATGGCTTCCGGCTCAACGTGAACGTGCTCGGCGAGGCGATTCTCGGCGATGACGAGGCGCAGGAGCGCACCCGCCGCGTCGCCGAGCTGATCGGCCGGCCCGATGTCGACTACGTGAGCGTGAAGATCTCCGCCATCTGCGCAAACCTCGACGTGCTCGCATGGGATGACTCGCTGGCGCGGATCGAAGGGCAGCTCATCGGCCTCTACCGTGCCGCGCGCGACTCCGCGCCGCGCACCTTCGTCAACCTCGACATGGAGGAGTACCGCGACCTCGAGCTGAGCGTCGAAGCGTTCATGCGGGTGCTCGACCGCGATGAGTTCCGTGAACTCCCGGCCGGGATCGTGCTCCAGGCCTACATCCCCGATTCGCATGCGGCACTCGAGCGGCTGTGCCAGTGGGCGAACCGGCGGCGGGTACAGGGCGGGGCCCCGACGAAGATCCGCATCGTCAAGGGAGCGAACCTCGCCAATGAGCGTGTCGAAGCCGAGGTGCACGACTGGCCGCTCGCAACGTATGCGTCGAAGCCGGACGTCGATGCGTCCTACAAGCTGATGATCGACAAGGCGCTTGAGCTCGGCGACCCTGAAGCCGTTCGCATCGGCATCGCCAGCCACAACCTGTTCGAGGTCGGCTGGGCGCTCGCCCTGCGCGCTGCCCGTCCTGATGGCGATCGCATCGAGATCGAGATGCTCGAGGGCATGGCGCCACCTCAGGCGAGGGCCGTGCGCGATGCGGCGGGCAGCCTGCTGCTCTATGCGCCGGTCGTCGCCAAGTCAGATCGCGAGGCATCGATCGCCTATCTCTCGCGGCGCCTCGACGAGAACGCCGCGCCGGAGAACTTCCTGCGCGCCCTGTTCGACATCACGCCGGGGTCGGCCACATGGCACGAACAGGCTGCGCTGTTCCGCGCTGCTGCGCGGGGTCGGCACTCGGTATCGACCGCGACAACGCGGCTTCAGGACAGAGGTCGACAGCAGCCTCCGTGTCCAAGCGACGGCAGCTTCTCGAACAGCCGCGACACCGACTTCACGATCGCCGCAAACCGGGCATGGGCGGTGCAGGTCGTCGAGCGCACGGCGATTCCCATGCCGGAGGTCATCACCGAGGCAACGGCAATCGACCATCTCGTGGCCCGCGCATTGCGAGCGCAGGCCCAGTGGGCCGACACGAGTTGGGCCGAGCGACGCAGCGTGCTCGCTGCCATGGCCGATGCGATGGAGGCCGCCCGCGGTGAAAGCCTTGCCATCATGGCTCGGACGACGGGCAAGACAATTCGCGAGGGCGACCCGGAGATATCCGAGGCGATCGACTTCGCCGCCTACGCGGCGCACCTGACCCTCGAGCACGAGCGGCTCGAGGCCGAGGGCGTCGCATGGGCGCCCCACAGGCTCATCGTCGTCGCCGGGCCCTGGAACTTCCCGTACGCGATCCCTGCGAGCGGTCTGGTCCACGCGGTCGCGGCCGGCTCAGCCGCAATCCTCAAGCCGGCACCGCAGGCTCGAGCGGTCGCGGCTGCGCTCGTCGCCCACTTGAAGTCGGCCGGAGTGCCCGATGGGCTCATCCAATTGGCGTGCACGCCTGACGATGCCACCGGCCGGCACCTCATCACGCATCCGGATGTCGACCTCGTCATGCTTACCGGCAGCTACGAGACGGCCGAGATGTTCAGCGAATGGCAGCCCGGCATCAGGCTGCTCGGTGAGACGAGCGGCAAGAACTCGATGATCATCACCCAGGCCGCCGACATCGACCTCGCGATCAAGGACCTCGTCCGATCGGCGTTCGGTCATGCCGGCCAGAAATGCTCGGCCGCGAGCCTGGCCATCATCGAAGCGCCCATGTATGACGATCCCGCGTTCAAGGCGCGGCTCGCCGATGCGGTGCGGAGCCTGCGGGTCGGCGAGGCCCTCGACCCGGCGACGATGATGGGCCCGCTGGTCGAGGCCCCCGGCGAAAAACTGTTGCGGGGCTTGACCGTGCTGGAACCGGGCGAGGACTGGCTCGTGGAGCCGTTGTGCATCGACGAGGCTCGTCACATCTGGTCGCCGGGTGTCCGCACCGGGGTCAGGCCAGGTTCGTGGTTCCACCTGCACGAGTGCTTCGGACCGGTGCTCGGGCTCATGCGCGCCCCCGAGCTCGACACGGCGATCTCCTGGCAGAACGAGGTCGAGTACGGGCTCACCGGCGGCATACAGTCGCTTGACCCGGCCGAGATCGAGCGCTGGCTTGATCGGGTGCAGGTCGGCAATGCCTACGTCAATCGCCATATCACCGGGGCGGTCGTGCGCCGCCAGCCCTTCGGCGGCTGGAAGAAGTCATCGATCGGTGCCGGCAGCAAGCCCGGGGGTCCGGGCTATCTCCACTCGTATGGCACCTGGACGATGCGCCGCGCAACGATGGCACCTGTCGATGACCCGCAGGTCCGTCCGGCCTTCGAGCGAACGTGGCGCGAGATCTTCGCGATTGACCACGACCCGAGCGGCCTTCGGTCGGAAGCGAACGTCCTCCGCTACCGCCCACTCGGCCAGGTGATCATCCGGGTCGCGCGCGACGACGACCCTCAGTTGACTTGCGCACTTCTCGCTGCGCGGGTTGCCGGAGTCGGAGTTTCAGTGAGTTGCGTTCGCGATGAATCGGACGAGGCACTCGCTCATCGCCTGCACACCATGACGTCGTCCGGCGCCATCAGGCTACGACTTCTTGCGCCGGCATCGGATGCGCTGTTCACGGCGGCCTTTGCCGCAGGGGTCGCTGTCGATCGGGCACCGGTGACGTCGCTGCCCGAGCTCGAACTGCGCCACTGGGTGCTCGAGCAGTCGGTGTCGCAGACGATGCACCGGCATGGTCGCATCCTGCGGCACCGGCCCGGTGCTTCGTGAAGCGAGTGTCGAAACCGCAGCACATCTGATCGTTAGGGAATGACAGCCGCATCGCGAAAATCAAACACCGGCAATCCCAATCCGAATGGCTTGAGCGTGCACCAATGCGCGTCTCCGGTCAGAACCGGCAGTTCATGTTCAAGGGCGTATGCAAGACATGTGATGTCAGCCAGTGACAGTGATGAGACTCTGCCCGGTGCGATGCCGGCACTGCGCTGAGCATCACGGCTGAGCAAGTCGATGCGTTTGAGCTCGGGGAATCGCCGGACGAGCGGAAGTTCGACTGGCACCACGTGCACCCCGGCAGCAGTCAATGCCTGTTCAACCCGCGCGGGATCCGCCCCCGACTTTTCCTTGAGTTTGTAAAGGACTTCACCGAAGTTGACCGCTGTGATCCGCGAGCGGGAGAGCACACTGATGAACGACTGGGCATCCTTGTCCCTGTCGACGACACCGATGAGCAATGATGCATCGACAACGAGAACGCCTAGCGGTCGCGATGATTTTCGTGCCATCCCTACGCCAAGCTTTGGTCGCCAGCTCGGTCGCTGAGCAGGTCGTCAACCAGGTTGACTTCGATGCCCATACGCGCCTTCCCGTCGGCGACCTCGTCTTGCAGGGCCAAGAGCAAGGCCATCGGGTCCTCGAGGACGATGCGACCGCGCCCGTCAACCCGGGCGATCATGTGGCGTGCGCCGGGCGTTTTATGCCCGCTTCCTCGAGGAGCGCGGGTGGCAGGGTCGGTCGTCGCCGTTCATCAAGATGCACTCGGTAGGTCGTGAGGCCCGCCGTCGACTTTCCCATGTGCTCGACGATACGTCACGACGTGGGAATGTAGGAGAAGTGCCCATGTGCGGATTACGTGGGACGAATCACTTCGGTGGGTGATAACGAAGTACGTGCCGGCCGACGAAGGAAACAGGACGCTATTTCGACCCCACCTGTTCGAGACCGACCCCGCGGCAGCCGTCAATGAGCGCCTCGAGGCCGAAGGCATCCGCGGGGCCGAGTGCCCCGGCGGATTCGGGCCGGGCGGTTGCGAGCTTCGCAGCAACCCAAGCGAGGAGGTCGGCCGTGAGCTCATAGGGAGTGGGGCCGTCCACCCGGGTCTCAGCGATGAGCGTGCCGGATTCATCGAAGGCTCGTGCGACGGCAATCGAGATGCCCCCGCTGCGCTGCTCGGCATCCGGCCCCTTTCCGGTGGGCCCTGAGGTGGCGCGCGTGGTGATGCCGGCGAGCAGTGAGCGGGCGCCGGGGATCGCGGTGATTGCGTTGACCACGGCCCCGGCGCGCGAGGCGGCCTTCGTGCGGCTGCCGGCCCAGCCGAGGTAGACGCCGACGTCGAGCAGCGCCGAATCGAGCCGGGGGAGCGCGAAGTGCTCGCTCCCGCCGACACTCAGGCCATCGAGGGGCCGGCCGTCGACGAAGAAGGACGACGTCGACTTCGCTGCGCGCTCTGATTGCACTCGACCGTGGTGAAATGCGAACGATGGCGCGAACATGACGCCGGCAGAGCTCGCGCGCGTTCCGCTGCTCATCGAGAACGCACCCTTGACGAAGTAGCCGATCTCCACGCGCACGGGCAGGGTTCCGTTCTCGCGAGCCTGCTTGATCGCGAGTGCGCCGGCGAGGTTGCCGGGCACGTAGTCGTAGCCGAAGGCGGTGAGGAGGTGAGCACCCCGCACGAGCGCCTGGCGGTGGTAGTCGGTGAACACCCGCTCGATGAACGGAGGCTCGCCCGTCGAATCGACGTAGGCGGCACCTGCGCGGATTGCAGCGCTGATGGCCGGGTCGCCGAGGGCGGTGAATGGCCCGACAGTGGAGACGAGCACATCGGACGGGTCGGTGACGAGGGCGTGGACGGTTGCGGGCGTATCGACATCGGCCGCCTGCCATGTCACTGATGCCCCCGCCGGGCCAGCCGCGGCCAACTCGTCGGCGAGCTCGGCGAGCCGCGTGGCGGATCGTCCGGCGAGAACCGGCGAAAGCCCAGCTGCCACCATTGAATGCGCGGCAAGCCGGCCGGTGTAGCCGGTTGCACCGAAGAGGATCACTCGTGATGTCATGCAGGCGACGGTACGCCACACATGACTACCCTGTCGGTGTGAGCAACCGAGCGAGCACGACGTTCTGGCACCCGTTCGCCGATATGTCAGCGGTCAATGGCCATGAGTTGGTGGTGATGTCCGGGGACGGAGCCCGGGTTCGCGCGAGTGATGGCCGGGAGTTCATCGACGCCTCGGCTGCCCTGTGGTTCAACAGCGTGGGCCATGGCCGCAAGGAGCTTGCCGAGGCAGCAGCAGCGCAGATGATGACCCTGGCGGCCTACTCGAACTTCGGCGATCAGGCCACCGAGCCGACCCTGAGACTGGCAGACCGGCTCTCGGCGCTGTCGCCGCAGGACGACTGCAAGGTCTTCTTCACCTCCGGTGGCAGTGATGCGGTCGATACGGCCGTGAAGATGGTGCGCCGCTATTGGTGGCTCAAGGGCGAGCCCGACCGCAGTTGGATCATCACCCGCAACCGTGCCTACCACGGCATGCACATGGCGGGCACGGCCCTCGCGGGCATCCCGGCGAACAAGGATGGCCACGGCGAGCTCGACAGCCGCGTCCGAAACATCCAATGGGACAGCCCCGCCGAGCTTGCGGCGACCATCGACGAACTTGGTGCTGACCGGGTCGCAGCCTTCTTTTGCGAGCCGGTCATCGGAGCGGGCGGGATCTATCCGCCGCCCCCCGGGTACCTCGACGAGGTCCGGGCGATCTGCCGTGAACGTGGCATCCTCTTCGTCGCCGACGAGGTCATCACGGGTTACGGACGCGTCGGCTCGATGTTCGCCTCCACCCGCTGGTCACTCGACCCCGATCTCATCCTCAGCGCGAAGGGCCTGACCTCGGGGTACCTCCCGATGGGCGCAGTGCTTGTTGCCGGCCGCATCGCGGAGCCCTTCTGGAATTCGCCGGGGGTCATGTGGCGGCACGGCTACACCTACTCGGGCCATGCCACTGCGGCGGCCGTCGCGATGGCGAACCTCGACATCATCGAGCGAGAAGGGCTCATCGAAAGAGTCGTTGCGCTGCAACCGGTTATCTCCCGCCTGCTCAACCCGATCGGGCAGCATGGCGCGGTCCACGAGATCCGTGCCGGGGTTGGGCTTCTCGGTGCCGTGCAGATCAAGCCGGAGATCCTCGCAGCTGATCCGACCTTCGGGCCTCGGCTCATCGGCCAGCTCCGCGAGCGAGGCGTGCTCACGAGGATGCTCGCTGACGGCTCAGTGCAGGTTTCGCCGCCGTTCATCATCAGCGAGGACGATCTTGCAAGCATTGCCAAGGCCATTGACGAGTCACTCGGCGAGCTTGGGTCGGTTCGCCAGCCTCGTCCGACCCTTCACGTGAACCTGCTGCCGGACCAGACCTCTGATGAGGCGGGGGGCTTTGGCTCGAGCGACGAGCGGCTGCTCGCCGATGTTCCGCCGCATCACGGCGGCTAGGAGTCGTTCGTTCGCTGTGGGCTTGGCTCAGTGGATGAGCGCGGTCAGTTCGGAATCGACGGTGGCGTCGGCAATGGCGAGAGCATCGAGTTCGGGCACCGCGACAACGATGAGCGCGGTCGCTGACGCCCCGAACCCGGAGCTATCGCCGATGTCGAGGACCCGTGCTCGGCGCGCGACGACCTGGGCCCTGCCCCCACCGCTGCTCGGAATGGCGACCAGGTCGATGATGTCGCCGACCTCAAGGCTGGACGCTATTGCGGCGCTGGCGAGCGTGACGGGCGCTGCGATCTCGCCGACAGCGGGCGTGGGAGCCAGATCGGTGCCCATCGCGGAGGCTGCTGGAGGTGGCGCCTTGAGGGCCGAGATGGTGAGGAGCACGGCGAGCCCTGCGCAGACGGCTGCGAGCGGACGCCGGTAGCGGCGGATGCGGCTGGCGAACGCAGACCGCTCAACGGCATTGCGCAGGCCGGAATCGCGAGGGGCGCGGGAGTTCTGGATGCGGTCATTGGCCTGGGCTGGAGACATGCACCGACGGTAGGGCGGATTCCCGATTACCGGAAATAGTTATCCACAGGCCGCGCCCAGGCCGGGGAGAAAGGTCAGGTGCTGGAACTGGACGAGGGCGCCGCGGCGGGCGCGCTCGGCGCCGGGGCGCTCGTGGTGGTACTCGTGCCGGACGAGCTCGACCCAGAAGAGGAATCGGATGAACTCGAACTCGAACCCGAACTCGACGAGGATTCCGAGGAGCCGGAACTGGTGCTCTCCGACTTGGACGAGCTGGCGGCCGGCGAGGCGCTGCTCTTCTTGTCGCGGGAGTCGTTGCGGTAGAAGCCGGAGCCCTTGAAGACGACGCCGACATTGTTGAAGAGCTTGCG
>CALPZT020000042.1 GCA_943328365.2 Bifidobacterium breve
CGCCGAGCGGCAGGTCGCCGCGTTCCGCCGCGTCGCGGGCCCCGACGAATCCGGGAACGAGCGCTACGAGTGCCCCGCGCAGGCCGGCAAGGTGATCTGCGGCAACTGCCCGTTCTCCCAGGACCTGCCCGCCGGCACCCCGGTCGTCGCCCGGCCGCACGCCGTCCCCGTGCTGCCCGTCGAGCCGGTCCGCCGGGCGAAGGACGCGGCGAAGGCCGACAGGGAGTCCTACGCCGGCGCGAAGGCCGACTGGGACCGGCAGGGCGACTTCCTGCGCTGCTGCCGCCAGCGGACCATCACCATCGCCGGTGCCGTCGTGGCCAAGGTCCGCCAGCCGCTGGCCTGGGGATCGGACGCCTGGATCGATTCCTACAGCCGCCGCACCCACGTCGAGGGCACGTTCGGCAATTACAAGAGCGCGAAGACCGCGGACCTGCAGCGCGGATGGATCTTCATCGTCGGCATGGTCAAGACCAGCCTCATGCTCGCCGCCGTCGCGGTCGCGACGAACATCCGCCTGCTGCGCAAGTGGGCGGCGCGCACCGGCGACCGCGTCCACGCCCTGTGCGCGGTCGACCCTGTCGATCACGGCTTCGAGGAGCGCGACGCCGACGGCAACCCCGACCTCGCGCTCGCCCCGCCGGTCGAGGCGTAACCCCACCGCACAGAGAAACCCCCCATACTACCCCAGGACAGCCCGCGGCCCCCGGCCGGCGGGCGCTGTCTGATGGGCCCGGGCCCGGATCTATGCATCAAGTAGTAGGCGCGATAAGGCAGTCGCTCACACGGGGGCGCCCAAAAGCGCGCGGTTTGACGCGCATTTTGACCGATCGGCTTCGAAAGCGTCCGATAATCGCTATTTGACCGGACGATGGCTTCGAAATCAACGCTGCCGACGATGCAGTGCCCGAGGCGAAGCGGCCAGCGCCCCACAAAGTGGGTCTTCCGTGTGTGAAAGCAGCCGCTGCCTCTCCACACTTCCCCATGACCGTGTCGGCTGCTCCCGCTCCGGTCACCGTGGAGCGAGAGCAGCCGACATTTCACTTCAGGTAGGTCACCCAGACGTTGACCCGCCGAGCCGTCGCCCCGCTCTCCTTCGCGACGCCGTCGCCCCGGGCCACGAACCGGCCCTTGAGCCCGAGCTTCTTCAGGTACGCGGCGACATTCGTCGCCCGCCGCGTCGACAGGGCCTTGTCGTTCGCCGTGATCGTCGTGCCCTCGACGTAGCCGATCGACACCGTCCGCACGCCCTTTTTGCCGGTCTTCATCACCAGCGCCTTGAGGGTTGTCATGCCCTCGTGGGTCAGCACGCTCGACAGCGACTCGAAGTAAACCTTCGCCGCCGCGTTCTTCGGCGTCGCCGACAGCGCGGTGACCTTCACTCCGATCGACAGCGACCGTACCGACATGTCCGGGGCGAACCCGTTGACCTGCATCGTGTAGTAGCCCGGCGTGATGCCTGGTGGGATTGGCACGTCACCGTCGAACGCGCCGGACGCGTCGTTCATCAGCTCGCCCATGTAGGTCGCGGGCAAGAGGTAGAACTTCACCGGAGTGCCCGGAGCGAAGCCGTCGCCGCTGGATCTCGCCACCGGCAGCACCTTCTTCGCCTTCGCACGCGCGACACCCCGAGTCGCCCACCGTCCCAACGACCTGCCCGAACCCTGTTCTGACTGCAGCACGAGCACGCGCTTGCCCTCCAGACCCAGCGGATCGGAGTCATCCCCCCGGCCTTCGAGTCGCATGGTCATCCGGGTGCGGTGAACACCAGTCCAACAGGATCGGATTTCGCATTGGGCGTCACCGTCATCGGCACCGGCTGACCGCCCACGAGCAGGACCGACCCGCCCACTGGAATCCCTCCGGCCGGAATATTCGGGTTGTCGGGCGTCCGGATCGGATCGAGAGCTGCCTGCGTCCCGGGAGCAGGCGGAGATGAAGACGGCTCAGCTGATACGGAGGGCGACGGCGATGTGGAAGGCGACGGCGTCTCAGGCGCGGTGCCGCCTCCGCCGCCTCCGCCCGACGGCGGAGGGGCTGGAATCGCGGTGATGGTCAACGATCCGTCGACCCGGGTTGCGACGTAGTAAGAGCCGGATGAACCCCCGGTGCAATGGGTGACATAGTTCCCCGCCGGTTGAACGCCCGTCAGCGGCGTAGCGAACGAGGAATCGGCTGTTGCGTAGACGCTGCACGCAGGCTCACTCGTCCAGTCGGACGACGTTGTCGCCGGACTGGTCACATAGCCGATCGAGGGGACTGATGCGGATGCACTGATGCTGCTCGGCGAATCCGCGGTGACGGTGACGTTGGTCATGCCCACGTGGCCGAAGGCAATTCCGTCGAGAAAGTTGCCGTAACTGCTGTCTCCGCTCGCGGACGATACCGCCTGGAAGGCGAAGCGGGTCAGCGTTTGACCCGCGGGGACGATGTAGGAGCCAGTCCAGACGCCCCAGGCTGCACCGGTATCCGGCATGTTCGCCGATCCAGCGACGGGGATGGGCCCTCCGTCCCATGTGAGCGGGATCTGTTCCGTCAGCCCAGACGCGCCGCTGCCTCCGCCTGGTCCCGCAAGAACCTTCATGACGTCCGTGCCGAAGTTACCTGCACGGGCACGGTGGCCGAGACTCCAGTTGAGCACGTCCCCCGGAACCGTCACTACGTCCTGATAAAGGGTCCCGGCCTCATTGGAATTTAGTTCAGCGAAATTCGGGCCATCGTAGGTGGCGAGGTTCTGCGTCCACTGGGTGTAGCTGGCCATGCTTGAGTAGTCCCACACCTCAAGACCCCCTGATGCCGTGGTGCTCCAGCCTGCTCCGGCGGTTCCGGTGTCAAAGCTGCCATTGGTGAGCAAGTCCCCCGCCACGGCCCCTGCCGGTACCGCAAGCAGCCCAATCACCCCACCCATGAGCATCGAGATGAACGAGGCAGTCAGGACTCGAATCCTGCCCGTTCGCATCGATCGTGCTACGGCCATGTGAACCTACTTCCTTTGCGATGTTGAGTGAATTCCCTAGGGGCTGACGGTGACCCTCCCGAGGGATCTGTCCGTGCCGGCCTGCCGACTGCTGGGTTGGCGCTTAACCAGCCCCTCGGCATCCGTTCCGTCGCAATGAAATATAAGGTTCATTTCCTATGAGCAGCGATCGTTGGACGGATATCCGTCCCGTCAGCCCCGCGACCGATCCTTTCCGGGCCTACCCTGAAGGCGCGGGCACGTGGTCCCGTCGCGTGATGGTCGTCGAGGACGAGCCGCTGCTTGCGGCCTTGCTGTCGGAGTTCCTCACGGGTGCGGGTTTTGAGGTCCGCACCTGCGCGAGCGCTGCCGACGTCGCCGATTGCGTCGAAGATTTCGACCCCGATGCCGCGCTCATCGACATCAACCCGGGACGCGGTCCCTCCGGGGTCCAGGTTGGACAGTTACTCCACCGCACCTCACCTCACATCGGACTTGTGTTCCTCACCAAGTACGCCGACCCGCGCATGACCACCGGCCAGGGTGTCCCCGCCGGCAGCGCGTTCCTCCACAAGGGCGCGATCACCGACGCCTCAGTCCTCATCGAAGCGGTCGAGAGCGTGCTGCGCGACGGCCTGCCTCCCCTGCGGCACGACATCGAGTTGAAGGGCTCCCTCGCCCAGCTGACCGCCACCCAGCTCGAGATCCTGCGCATGGCGGCTTTGGGATGGACGAACGCCGCAATCGCCCGCTCGCGCGCCACCAATGAGCGCGCCGTTGAGAAGCGACTGCAAGCGGTCTTCACCTCCTTGGCCGTCCCCTCTTCGCCAGACATAAATCCGCGGGTCGAAGCCGTCCGGCGCTACATCGCCGAAGCCGGCTTCCCTGATGAAGCGCCTGCCTGAGCCCCAGAGCCACGGGCTTCGGGTCCAGTAGCGCCGGCTCGACAGCACCCCCGCCTTCCTCGGCGCACCGCTCGATCGAAGCAACATCGAGCTCCCTGCCCTCGTCACTTCAACGATCGCCGGGCAGTTCGGGCTGTTCCCCGTGCTGCTCCTCCTCACCCAGACGGGCGCGGCCATCGTCGAAGCGGCGGCCGTCCGGCTCACGCAGGTGCTCGATTCACTCCGGCGGGACGGAGGCCTCATCGAGGTCGATTCCGGAGACCTGGATGTTCAGACGGCCTTCGCCCTAACGGACCCAACGGGGCCCAACCTGTGGATAGGTTGCTCAGCCCATGCCGGTTCAAGGTGCCCACCTACGGACTTCCGCCGATGACACCATGAGCCGGTGAGGGACATCGGAAACCCTGAGACGGACCTCGCGCGCATCCGCAGGTGGTGCACCTCGCGTGTGCCGGACCATGCGGCGGATCAGGTGCGCGTCGTCGGCCCGGTCGAGGGACGCCGGGTGGTGATCGCCGAGCAGCGGCCGCCGTGGGATGGTGCGGACTGAGCGCCTTGGGAGACCTACCCGCTTGCCCGGCTCACCTATGTCACGTCGTCGCGTACGTGGAAGCTCGAGGTGAGTGCCCATGGCGGTCGTTTCCGGCTGTACCCGGAGCTCCCCTCAGACACGCTCGACGACGTCCTAAGTGAGATTGACGCGGATCCCACTTCTGTGTTCCGGGGCTGACTCGCAAGTCACAATCGCATCGGGCGAATTTTTCCTTGATGCGATTTGCCGTATCGAAAGGAGGTGAGCGCCGTGTCAGCCTCAGGGATTCTGCGCTCCGTGCGGACCAGCCGCGGCCTCTCGCAGCGTGCCCTTGCGCAGGCGGCCCGGGTGCGCCAGCCGGGCGTCGCGGCGGTGGAATCGGGTAGTGAGAACGCGACGGTGTGCCGTCTCGAGCACCTCCTGAACGAGTTGGGCAGCCAGCTAACCGTCATTCCCACGAGGCGCCGTCCGGTGTGGGCAGCCGGCGAGGCCGTGCGCCGCGCACTCGATGACAACGACCAGCGCTCGGCCTGGCGCGAGGTGATCCAGGTCAACGATGATCTGCGTGGCGCTGACCGGGCCACCTGCGTTGCTCTGGCGATCGCTCCACCCGGGCGCACGGGCGACTCCCGATTCGACGCCCTGATCGCCGCGGTGACCGACTCCGCGCTCGTCGATGCCCGTCTTCCGAGACCTGAGTGGCTGGACGATCCAGCCTGGACCCTCGATAAGCGGTGGGACGTCGAGGAGGTCCCGTCTCTGCAGGCATCGGCCCGTAAGGACACACCCGCGGCAGTACGGCGTCACTGCGTGTTTCTCGACCGAGCCGTACTCGCGAGCACCTGATGCCGGCCACGTTGAGGCCGGACGAGGTCCGCGGTCTTCTGGAGGAATTGGCGACTCGTTTCGACCATGCAGGGATCGTGGCCGGCATACGCGTGGTCGGTGGCGCAGCGCTCTCAATCCTCGACCAGGACCGCCGCTCGACCGCGGACGTCGATGCCGTGATCGTCCCGACTGGGGCGGCGGCTGACATCGTGGCGGAGTTGGCGAAGGAGCGCGGACTGCCCGACAACTGGCTCAACGACGCGGCTCTCGCGTACATCCCGCCTGTCGGCCCGGAGGACTGGGTCGAGGTCTTCCACCGAGGTGGCGTCAGCGTGTCGATCGGCTCGGTTCAGATGCTGTTGGCCATGAAACTCCTCGCCAATCGCGGCGTTGGAAACAACGATGACATCGGCTTCCTTCTGGGCGCCTGCGGTGTGAAGAGTCTTGATGATGCCCGGGCCATTTACGAGGGGTACGACGCGCAAGACGTCCTCTCCCCGAGCGCGACGGCGCGCGTCCAGCATTGGCTCGAACAACGGGCCGACCACCAACCGAGTTTGCAAGTACACCTCGAAGCGACGTGCGCCGCTTATGGCGACGGCTGGTTGAGGTGTGGAGCATGAACCCCAAGACGCTAGGGAGGAAGCCCGCGCCAATCTGCGCTTGCTCACACTCGGTCCTGAGTCTGAGACGTAGACACGAAGACGAAGGTGATCGCTGACGAGCGGGAGGGTCGCTCGGGTTAGGAGGCGAGGAAGCGTTCGAAGGCCTCACGCGCCAGCTGTGACACCGTTGTGCCCTGCTCCCTCGCGGTCTGCTCGGCACGAGCCTTCAACTCCGGCATGATGCGAAAGGACACATGCGGGGAGTGCTCGCTCTTCCCCGTAAGGGAAGGGCGCCCTGCCCGCCTGGCGACGTCCTCCTCGACCTCGGCTAGAGCACGGTCGACGTACCCCCGATCGACTCGGCGGCCCTTGCTATCGAGGATGACCTCCGCCTCGAGGTCGACTTCGGGGCCGACAATCGTGTAGTCCGGCTTCCCCTTGCGACTCATCGTGACGTCCTTCGATAGCGGGTGGGCATGGCGTGAATGATCAAGAGCAGCCCCCGCAGGACGAGAGCCACCATCTCGATCCCCTCTCCGCGCTCATCCCGTCCGATGAAGCGGCTCTTCGGGTCCGTTGTCTCCGTACCGATCGCATCAGCCTCGGTCTGCGACAAGAGGGCCTGCTCGATGCGCCGCCTGCTGACGCCGTGCTTGCGTGGGTGGCCATGGGCGGGGTCGAACCGCCGACCCTCCGATTTTCAGCCAGTGAGCCCAAGCAGCGGCTCGGTCACGACATTGAAGGGGAGCTTCCAGACCCTCGGCACCAGGTTGGCGACCGCATGCACGCCAAGGCCCATCGCGATCTCTGTATGCACGAAGGCGCGCAGGGCGCCCTGGTGCCGGTCAGCCGGAAGTGACGCGATGAACTCCGTCTCCGTACGCTGGCGAACCGCGCGCATCCCCACGTCGAACATGGCGAGGCGGTTCGTCTCCAAGTCCAGCGCCCGCTTGACCTGAAGCTCTGGGCGCTGAAGCTCCCGCCAGGTGACGGCCTCGGCGATCGCGACCCCGTGCTTCCGGGTAAGCCGCTCGGTGAAGGCCGCGTTTGCCTCAAATCCTGCGGCGAGCATGGCATCGGTCGCCGCGATCGCGAGGTCGAGCTTGCTGGAGTAGCGCTTGTAGAGGAACCCAGCGCTCACCCCCGATGCCCGGCAGATACGTGCGGTCGTCGCCCGGTGATAGCCGACCTCGCCGATCACGCGGACCGCAGCATGGAAGACCCGGTCGATGCGCTCATCACCGGTATTGAAGGGAGCGATCTCCAGATGCCGGGCACGGTCTTTGGGGAGCGCGCGCGGCTCAGCGGGCGAACCGAAGGCCCGGTGGTACCGTGCGAACTCTTCCGAAAGTCGCAGGCCTTCGATCCCCGGACGGCGCGATGCCAGCACCAGTCCGAACGCCAGATAGCACCCCGCCGCCGCGACCACGGCCTGCTGCGCGCTCACATCCGATCGCGAAAGGCATGCCCGCCCAAGCCACGTGCCCACTGCACTTTCGATCGGTCCCCGCATCACCGGGTCGAACCGCGAGGCAAGAAGAACCTCGACAGCCGCCAGCACCGTGGGCGAGGGGCTCGCGCAGCGGCTCATCGCGGCTTCGAACTCATCCGGCGTTCCCGCGCTCGCCTGGAGCACCCCGGAGAGCACCGACTGCAGCGCCGGCAGCAGCGCCGACTCCCACAGCCGAACGCCCCACGCAGACCGGTCGTCGAACCGCGAATACACCGCTCCGTAGGTGAGGCCTGCCCGGCTCGAAACAGCCAACATCGACGCGGCATCCCACCCGGAATCAGCGATTACTTCGATCGCGGCTCGTTCTAACGTGAGGTCATTGCGAATCGCGCTCACGGGACGTGCCCGCACAGGCACCCCTTCCCACCGCCAACCAGGTTCGGACCGTGCTGAATAAGCCTAGCCCCGCCACAACCTCACGGCGGCAGGCTAGCCCAACCATTTCGTCGATTGGAGGCGTGACACGCTCCTGAAATGGTGAAAGTGCCTGCCATTGCTGGGATTATTGGCTTTGCGAAGAGACAAGAATCCGGCAGAGAGAGGCACTTCCGAAGTGAACGCTACCGCCCGCTACCCGCACGTCAAGTACCGCTCGGAATCGTCGGGCTCCGTCTCGGGCGCGGGGACGCTGCTGCTCACCGAGACCGCCCGGGCCCTGGGCCTGGTGGAGGCGCTGGAGGTCGAGCTTGGCGGGTTCATGCGGCCGAACGCGGTCCACCATCCGGGCAAGGCTGTCTGCGACCTCGCGGTGATGCTCGCCGCCGGCGGGGACTGCCCCGCGGACGTGGCGATGCTGCGGGCCCGCCCGCACCTGTTCGGGATGGTCGCCTCCGACCCGACGATGTCGCGGATCGTCGACGACCTCGCCCGCGACCCGGGAACCGCGATCGCCGGGATCGCCGCCGCCCGCGCCCAGGCCAGGGCAGCGGCCGGCCTGCTGCCCGGCGGGGCCCTGCCACTGGTCGACGGGCACGTCATCGTGGACATCGACGCGACCCTCGTCGCGTCCCATTCCGAGAAGGAGCTGGCCGCACCGAACTACAAGCGCGGCTTCGGCTTCCACCCGATCCTGGCGTTCGCCGACCACGGCACCGGTGGGACCGGGACGCCGCTGGCCGCGATCCTGCGACCGGGCAACGCCGGGTCCAACACCGCGACCGACCACGTCGCCGTCACCGCCCTGGCACTGGCCCAGCTCGACTCCGGCCAGCGGGACCGGGTCCTGGTCCGCGCCGACTCCGCCGGCGGCACCAAGGCCTTCACCCACCACCTCGCCGACGCCGGCCTGGCC
>CALPZT020000043.1 GCA_943328365.2 Bifidobacterium breve
CAGAAGACGAAGGTGTCGGCGAACTCGCCGACGACCGTTGACCCGATGAGCCGCGCCCATAGGTACTTCTCCTTCGTCCGCTCCTTGATTTTCACGAGGACGTAGGCATTGAGGAGCTGGCCGACGAGGAACCCGCAGATGCTCGCGAGGACGATCCGGGGGACGAAGCCGAGGACGGCCTCGAATGCCGCCTGGTTCTCGTAGCCATCCGCAGGCGGCGAGAGCTGGACGAGGTAGAAGGTGACCGCCGCGAGGATCGCCATCGCGAAGCCGAGGATGATCGCCCGGCGCGCGGCCTTCCAGCCGTAGACCTCGCTGAGGATGTCGCCGATGAGGTACGTGAGCGGGAAGAGGAAGACCCCGCCGTCGGTGATGAGGGGGCCGAACTCGATGAGCTTCGTGGCGCCGATATTCGAGATGAGCAGCACCGAGCAGAACACCGCCACGATGATCGGGTAGAGGCTCGATCCGGTGGCGGCGAAATGCGGTCGGGTGAGGGTCGGTGTCGTCATCAGGCGATCAGTCAACACCATTTGGGGCGTGCGTCGAAGTCGACGTCGCAACGAGCCGGTAGCGCACGCGGGGCCCGCGCGCGTTGGACACGGGTTCGATCACTCCCTGACGTGTCAATTCGGCGAGGATCCGCGAGGCTGAGTTCTCGACGACTCCCAGCAGGGACGCTGCGTCCTCTCGGCCGATTTGCGGGTGCGAATCGAGAAAGGCCCGCACCAGGTCAGAATGCTGATCGAGTGAACGGCGTGGGGTATATCGAAGGCGTGGGTGGAATCGCTCGCGGGTTGGGTCAGCGAGGGTGTACGCGCGGCCCGAGCGTACGAGCCTGCGAAGTTCTCCGGCTGCCTCGAGGGCGATCAGTGTTTGCTCTGCCTCGACTCTTGTGCATTGAGCGATGGACGCAAGTCGCTCTGAGCGGAGAGGCGTGGCGCTGAAGAGCTCCGTGATGGCCATGGCGGTGCGCACGCCGTCAAGGGATTGATCGCGGGCAGCAAGTTCGTCGAAATATGCGAGGAGTTCGACGTCTGGCCGGCCGCCGAGCAAGGTCACGACCACCTCGCCGCCGGACTCGGTGATACTCGGAGCAGGATGCCCCGCTCGGAGCATTTGCTCGTACATGATGTCGATCCCGACACCCTCTCGTTCCGCGAGGCCGAGCACGCGCATGGCCGACGCCAACGCTGGGTTGCGGGGGGTGGACGGTGCTGTGATGAGCCGATCTGCCCTGAGTCCGGAGACGAACCCGCCGGGTGAGCGCACCTTGAGGTGCATCCCGTTGATGGCGTGCACGGTGATTGAGGAGCGTGCCAGTCGGTAGTCGCGGTGCATGATCGCGTTCACAATCGCCTCGCGCAGTGCGTAGTCCGGTATGGCTCGCATGAGCCGGCGGCCCGCGCCGATGACCGTGACCGTTTCGGGGAACGAGCTCCCGGTCAACTGCGCCCAGGCCTCGTCGAAAATCTCGAGCAGTGGGGCCGGGCCGCGTACCGAGTGCCGTGACGGTCTGCCCTCCGACAGCACATCGAGGACAACGAGCTGTTCGAGACCGGGGTCCAAGGGAGTGAGCAGAAGCGCCCCGGCTTGTGTCAGTTCGGGGTCCGTCTCGGATCCATCCCCGATGAGAACGCCGAGCCGGCGTACAAGTTCGAGGTCGCTCGCTGGCGCCACGCCCTTCGCCGACTGATACTTCACGCGGGCCGACGCAAGTGCCGCGCTCGTTGCGTGCGAGAGCCGGCTACCGGATGGCTCTGCGCTCCAGTCGTAGCCGCGCCGACGCTCGAGGAACTCCCTTGCTCGGTCACCGGACAATTCCTCGCACGACGAACCGACTCTGGCCCGCAGCTTCCCGCCAGCCCGGATCTCTTCGAGTGCGGGCGGGACATCGATGAGGAGGAGTCGAGTGCCGTCCGTGATGAGTTCTTCGATATCGACTGTGTAATGAGGTGACGTCAACGCATGAACGCGTGCCTTGAGCCACGCAGCGTCACTCTGTGCCCCAACTAAGGCATCCGAGCCGCCAATGCGGTCGTCAACTCCGATGATCAGCACCCCGCCAAGCAGGCTGTTGGCCAGGCAGCCGACTTCTTCGGCGAGGGCTTGGGCGGCGGGCTCATGCGTGGGAGGGATGCTCTGGTGCGCTCCGCCGCGACCGCGTGTGCCCAACTCCTCCTTGAAGTCGACCTGCTCAGTCTCGGCGTCGCAGGCTCGAGTTCCTGCCGCGACCGCGGCTAGGGCGGCGAGGGCTACGTTTCTCCTCCGATGTGCGCTCACGCGTCGTAAAGTAACATAACTCGCAGAGAGAGTAATGTTTCTTTAATCCGAACGATGACCTGTTGCTCTGAGATTGCGACTCGTATTGGATGCGGACGGCGGATGTGCCAGTCGACGATCGGTGCCCCCGGCAGTGTCGTGTTTCACGACTTAGTTAACCCCTGTCCCGGGACATCGTTAACCCTTGACGCATGTCGAAGAATCGGGTCATCGTCGAGGCAGTGCTGGCAGGTCAGTCCCACGGGGCGGTCGCCCGGCAATACGGGATCTCCACCGTCTGGGTAGGCAAGCTCGTCGCCCGATGGCGCATCGGCGGGTGGGACGCGGTCGAGAGGCAATCCACCCGACCCAAGTCCAACCCGAACGCCAGCGACCAGGACACCGTCGCCAAGGTCGTCGCCCTACGCCAACGCCTGGCCGGGCAGGGCCTGGACGCGGGCCCCCACACCATCGCCGCCCACCTCGCTCGCGACGGCCACCGGGCACCCTCGGTCACCACGATCTGGCGCATCCTGGCCCGGGCCGGACTGATCACCCCTGAGCCGCGCAAGCGACCACGACGGTCCTACGTGCGATTCGAAGCAGACCTGCCGAACGAATGCTGGCAATCCGACTTCACCCACTGGCCCCTCGCCGACGGCACCGATACCGAGATCCTCACCTTCCTCGACGACCACGCCCGCTACGCCCTCAGCCTCACCGCGCACCCCACCGTCACCGTCGCCATCGTCCTCGGCGCCTTCCGCGCCGCGATCGACACGCACGGCATCCCCGAATCCACGTTGACAGACAACGGCCTTGTCTTCACCACCCGCTCGAGAGGCGGCCGCAACAGCTTCGAAAGGGAACTCGTCATCCTCGGCATCACCCAGAAGAACGGCAAGCCCAACCACCCCCAGACCCAGGGGAAAGTCGAACGCTTCCAGCAGACCCTGAAGAAATGGCTGCGCGCGCAACCACCCGCGAGCACGATCCACGAGCTCCAGGAGCAACTCGACCGATTCGCCCACCACTACAACCACGACCGACCACACCGATCACTCGGCCAGCGCACCCCGGCCGTCGCCTACGCCGCCCGAGCCAAGGCCACCCCCACCGGACGGGACGGCCACTGGCGCATCCGCCACGACAAAGTCGACAAGACCGGGCGCATCACCATCCGCCACGCCTCGAAACTCCACCACATCGGCATCGGCTACGAGCACACCGGAACAACCGTCCGCGTCCTCATCCACGACCTGCACATCACCGTCATCAACTCCGACACCGGCGAGATCATCCGAGACCTACAACTCGACACCACCCGCGACTACCAGCCACTCGGCAGACCACCCGGACCACCCAAAGGAAGCCCACAACGCGGCGGCCGAAAAGCCCAGGCATAAACGAAGTCCCGGGACACCTATTAACGATGTCCCGGGACAACACAACGGTGCCCCCGGCAGGATTTGAACCTGCGACCTACGGTACCGGAAACCGGCGCTCTATCCACTGAGCTACGAGGGCGAATGTGGGCACAGGCTATCAGCGCCCGCGAGTGCCCCGTGCACGCCGAGTGCGAGGATGTCCGAATGCGCGAACGAGCCGGTGCCCTGGTGGCCTACTGCCTCGCGATCTCCAGGCGATTCGCGCTCCACCGCGGCTCGCTCACTGCCGGAGGCCTGGCCTACTTCGTGGCCCTGTCGATTGCCCCGGCCGCGATCGTCGTCGGCGGCATCGTCGGCCTGTTCGTCACCCCGGACGACGTCCGCAGCGTTCTCACCAAGCTCGTTGCCGGGGCTCCGAATGGGGCTGCGGCGCTGAGCCCGTTCATCGACTCGATCGTGAGCGTCGTCGAGCGGTCGTCCGGCGGCACGGTCACGATCGCGTCCCTCGTCAGCCTCGTCATCGCGGTGTATGCATCATCGCGGGTGGTCTACGGCTTGCGCATGGCGCTCAACACCTCGTTCGGCGTGCCGGAGCGGTTCCAGGGCATTGCGGAGCGACTGCTGTCGTCGGCCATCACGCTGATCGGCCTCGTGGGCGCGGTTGCCGTCATCATCGTCCTCACCTTCGTCCCGAAGGTTCTTGCCCTCTTCGGAGTCACCGACATCACCGTGTTCACCGGGGTGGGCGTCGTCGACTGGACGATCGTCACGCTCATCGTCTGGATATCCGTCTGGTGGCTGCTCCACCGGGTGCCGAACAAGTCGAGGCCGGTGCCGATCTGGGCGCCCGGGCCGATGGTGGCGGCCCTTTGGATCGTCGGGTCAAGCGCCGGGGTCGGCATCTACGTGGGGCTCTCCGGAACCCTCGGTGCAGCGATCCTCATCTTCGGGTCGGCGCTCGTCGTGCTGCTGTGGCTCTACCTGTGCTTCATCGGCCTCCTCATCGGGGCCGAGATGGAGGCGGAGCGACAGGAGCGACAGGAGCGACAGGAGCCCAAGGAGCCCAAGGAGCGTGAGGAGCGGGTCTCCGCGTGACTCGCGTCACAATCCTTCGATTGAGGGTTGGACGATGCAGTCGCGGGCCATACGGGTGATGTCGTATGCCACGTCGGGGGATTGGGCATGCGATGCGGTGGGGGACCCGCTCGGCGGGTCTCCCACCAACCCCCTGTCAGTCCGTCCGCTCGTCGCTGGGGGCCTTCCCCGGTTGAGTTGAATTCCCGGACGAGGCAGGAGTGCAGATACGCTCGCGCGGTGACTCCTGATGCCCTCGCCGCCTGCGTGCGTGATGCGCTTGCCGGCCTTGTCTCGGCCGGAACCCTCTCGATCGACGTCCCCGCCGAGGTTCACATCGAGCGCCCGAAGTCCCGCGAGCACGGCGACTATGCGACGAACATCGCGCTGGCCCTCGCGAAGCAGGCCGGCGTGGCCCCGCGAGTGATCGCCGAGCAGTTAGCCGTCGAGCTCGCCAAGACCGATGGCATCGCCTCGGCCGAGGTGGCCGGCCCCGGCTTCATCAACATCACCCTCGACACTGCCGCGCAGGGCGAGGTGGCCCGGCGCATCATCGAGGCTGGCGAGATGTTCGGGCACGGCGATGCCCTCGCCGGCCGGTCCGTGAACGTCGAGTTCATCTCCGCGAACCCGACCGGCCCCCTTCACCTAGGCCATACCCGTTGGGCTGCAGTGGGCGATGCCCTCGCCCGGGTGCTCACGGCGGCAGGAGCCACGGTCGCCAAGGAGTTCTACATCAACGACCGGGGCGTCCAGATGGACAAGTTCGGTGCCTCTGTCATGGCGGCTGCGCATGGTCAGCCGGTCCCGGAGGACGGCTACCAAGGCGGCTACATCCTCGACCTCGCAGCAGAAATCGTTGCGGAGCAACCGGATTTGCTCGCCCTGCCTGCCGATGAGCAGATGCCGGCCTTCCGCGAGGCGGCCTACGCGCGGCAGCTCGCCCAGCAGCAGCATGTGCTCGCCCTGTTCCGCACCGTGTTCGACGTCTGGTACTCCGAGCGCTCGCTGCACGAGTCGAATGCGGTCGAGCACGGGTTCGAGAAGCTGCGCGAGCACGGCCATGTCTATGAGATGGACGGCGCAGTCTGGCTGCGCACGACTGACTTCGACGACGACAAGGACCGGGTGCTCATCAAGGCCGATGGCGAATACACCTACTTCGCGTCCGACACCGCCTACTACGTCGACAAGCGCGAGCGCGGCTTCGACCTGTGCATCTACCTGCTCGGCGCCGATCACCACGGCTACGTCAATCGGCTGCGTGCCGTTGCCGCATGCGCCGGCGACGACATGGACGACAACGTCGAGGTGCTCATCGGCCAGCTCGTGAAGATCACCCGGGCAGGGGAGGAGGTCAAGCTCTCCAAGCGGGCAGGCACCATCGTCACCCTCGAGGAGCTTGTCGAGGAGGTCGGCGTCGATGCCGCCCGCTACTCGCTCATCCGCTACCCGGTCGACTCCCCGCTGACCATCGACCTCGAGGTCATCAAGCTTCGCACCAACGACAACCCGGTATTCACCGTGCAGTACGCCCACGCGCGCGTGTCGTCCGTCCTGCGCAATGCCGCGGACATCGGCATCGACTGGCGTGCCCTGGGATTCGACCCGGGCCTGCTCGTGCACGAGCGGGAGAACGAGTTGCTGGGTGCCCTCGCCGAGTTCCCGCGCATCGTCGCCGGGGCGGCCGAGCTACGCGAGCCGCACCGCATCGCCCGCTACCTCGAGGCCCTCGCCTCGACCTATCACCGTTTCTACGACGCCTGCCGGGTGCTCCCGCGCGGCGACGAGGAGCAGAGTGGTGAGCACCTTGCGAGGCTCTGGCTGTGCGCGAGCACGAGGCAGGTCATCGCGAACGGGCTGGGCCTGCTCGGGGTCAGTGCACCCGAACGGATGTAGTGATAACAGGAGACGCCACGACCGAATGAAATGAGGGATTACCCTCGTCATAACGGTGGACGCACCTCCTGTGTGTTCTAATATTCGACATATTTCTATCTTGACAGAGACGCGATTTTTCCGCGTTCATGCGATCCACCCGCACGCTGAACCCTTGGTTTAGCCGACCGAGGAGTTGTCTATGCGAGTGCCACGCGTTGCCCTAGCTGTCGTTGTGGGATCGCTAGTCGCCGGAAGCGTGGGCGTAGGGGTGGTCTTGGCGCCATCGGCCTCAGCCGTGGCCACGGTCACGACGACACAGATCAACTGCGGCACGAGTGCGGCCTCGGCCACCGTGACTGCTCCCACCGCACTGGCGGTCGGCGACACACTCGTGGTGAGCTACACGGACTGCAACAACTACAACCTGACACGAAGTAACTTTGCTGAGAACAGCGTCTACAACGTCAATGGAGCCAGCGCTCAGACTCAGACCCTGACCGTGTACGCAGGAGCCACCACGGCAGGCACGACGTTGTCTACGTTAACGGGGTCCTCCGGTGGTACGTCGAAGACGATCACTATCGTTCAGGCGGCGGCGGATCCTTGGACAACCAAGACGCCGCCGACGACCGGGGTGCTTGGTACGCCCTACTCGGGATATACGTTCGCGGCAACGGGTGGCTCTAACTACGTGACAGGATCTGGGTCCCTACCGCCGGGGCTCGCGCTCAGCACGGGTGGCGTATTGAGCGGCACGCCGACAATTCCTGGCGCCTACACCTTCGCAGTGACGGCAACCGGGGTCTCGTCCTCCACCGGAAACATCACCGTCACGATTTCTGGCGTGGCGATCTCTAAGGTGACGATTTGCCATCGGACGAGGGCGACAACGAACCCGTACGTGCTCATCACGGTGTCGGTGAACTCCGTGATCGGCAGCGGCGGGGGCAACGGCCACAGCGATCACAACACGACGCGAACGAACTCGGTGAACCCGACGACGAACGGGATCACTCCCGGGTCGGGTCCATTCGACACTGCATTCAATACCTCCCCGGGCTACTCGCCCAACCAGAAGTGGTGGGGCGACATCATTCCGCCCTTCTCCTACACGAGTGGTGGCTCGACGCTCACCTATGCAGGCTTGAACTGGGGCCCCTCGTCGGGGACGACGTGGGCATGGCCAAATCCGACGGCGACTTCGCCGACGGACTGGTTGCAGGCAAGCGAATTTGCAACCGCAGTGAATGCCGCGCCGAGCAGCACCTACAAGGACGCTGTCTCACAATGCATGGATCTGTCTGCGGCAGGCGCGCAATCGACGAAGTCCGCTCAGATGGACACTCCAGCCAAGTACTTCAACGTCTCGGTGAACAATGGCGAGGATCCAAGCTCGATCGAGTCGGATCTCAATGAGCAGCAGGCGCTGAACTCAGGCGGCACGGTCGATCCGATTCCGTCCTTGGCGACCTTGGAGAGCGGACTTCTCGTGCAGACGGTTGCCGCATCGGGAACGACGCAGACAGCATCGAATCTCAACGGCACGCTGGGGACTACCGTCACCTGGACCTCCTGGCGCTTCCAGTGGGCGACGAGCATCGACCTCGTGCGGGCCGGTTCCGGTTCGACGTACACCTACAATCCGGCCGTTGACCCTGTCGGTTCAGTCGGTGCGGGCCCAACTTCGCCGACGCACCCGGTCACCGGACTTACCTGCGGAACGACCTACTACTTCCGAGTGGTGGGCATCGACAGCGTGCCCGCGACCACCTATGGGGATTTCAAGTCCTTCTCGACCTCTGCCTGTAGTAGTGGCGATGGGGGTAGTTCGAGCGGGAGCAGCAGTTCGAGCGGTGGTGGATCGAGTACTCCGTCTGCAACAGCGTCCCCGGCGGCGTCGACGTCGCCTGGCGTCGGTCCCGTGAAGAAGCCGGAGAACGAGAAGGTCAAGCCCGGCAAGGACGTCACCCTCATCGATGGCGAGCCAACGAAGACCGAGAAGAAGAAGGATGACAA
>CALPZT020000044.1 GCA_943328365.2 Bifidobacterium breve
AAGCGCCGCGATGTACGAGCACATGCAGTCGGCCCAAGACCGCCTTGACCAGCTTCACTGGTCGAATGACCGACTCTCCCTGCCTGATGAGGCTCCTCGGACGAGAACACCACGTCAGAAGTCCTGACCAAGACGATGCATACGAATGACGGGCGCGTAAGGAGCACCAATGGCTTGGACCGATCTTCCAGTCAATGAGTTGCGGCAGTTCCGCAGCGAGATCACCCCGGCGCCCGATGTGCGCCAATTCTGGTCGGCTCGCCTCTCGGAGGCCAGAAGCCTCGCCACCGAGACTACCGTCGGTGACGTCGACTCACCCCTCACTCGGATTCGCGTTCAAGACATCGAATTCAGCGGCGCGGAGGGGCACCGCATCAAGGGTTGGGTCCTCACCCCGATCGGCGTCGATGGCCCACTGCCCTGCCTCGTGCAGTACATCGGATACGGCGGAGGACGCAGCCTGCACCACGAGTGGACCCTGTGGCCTTCGGCGGGGTGGGCCACGCTCATCATGGACACGCGCGGACAAGGCTGGGCTGACACACCCGATCCCGGGTATGCCGCAAACCCGCAGGAGCTCGGATTCGTCACGCGCGGAATCCTTGACCCGCTGACGAGCTACTACACGCGCGTGTTCACCGACGCCGCTCGAGCGGTCGATGTGGCCCGTGCCCTGCCGTTCATCGATTCGGCACGGGTGGCGGTGGGGGGTGGCAGCCAAGGCGGCGCGATCACCATCGCCGCCTCGGCACTTGTCCCAGACGTGATCGGCTCCCTCGTCGGGGTCCCCTTCTGGTGCGACGTCGAGCGCGCGTGCACGCTGGTCGACACAATTCCTTACAAGGAGCTGGCCAACTACCTCAAGGCTCGCCCCTACGACCTCGATGCCGTTCGACATACCCTTTCGTATCTTGACGGCACGGTGCTCGCGGGAATGGCCACCGCCCCCGCGCTTTTCGAGATCGGCCTGATGGACGACATCTGCCCTCCGTCCACGTGTTACGCCGCTTTCAACGCGTGGGCCGGCCCCAAGGAGGTACGGGAGTACCCATGGAGTGGCCACGGGGGTGGCGACTCACACCACACTCTCCTGCAGCTTGAGTGGCTGAACGCCCGCCAGCTGAGCGTCTCATGAGCATGCGCGAACTGCGAAGCTCGCACTGGTATGGCGGAGACGACCGAAACGCCTACATTCACCGCGCCTGGATGCGTCGCGGACTCCCCGCGGATGCCTTCTCTGGACGCCCGCACATCGCGATCGCCAACACCGCATCCGATTTCACCCCGTGCAACATGCATCTCGGTGAGGTCGCGGCGTCCGTGTCGAATGGCGTCTACGAGGCCGGTGGCATCCCGCTTCAGCTGCCGGTTGTGTCACTCGGCGAGACGCTGGTCCGACCAACCGCAATGCTCTGGCGAAACATGGCCGCGATGGCCATCGAGGAGATGCTCCGCGCCAATCCCATCGATGGAGTCGTGCTCCTCGGCGGCTGCGACAAGACGATCCCGTCACTGCTCATGGCGGCTGCGTCCGTTGACCTGCCGGCCGTCGTCGTGCCGGGCGGGCCGATGATCACCGGGACATTCCGTGGTTCGGCACTCGGGTGCGGCACGGATGTGTGGAAGCTTTCCGAGGAGGTGCGTGCGGGCACGATGACCCAGGCGGACTTCCTGCGGTCGGAGTCGGCCATGATTCGCAGCCGCGGCCACTGCAACACAATGGGAACCGCCTCCACCATGGGCCTGCTCGCCGAGGCGCTCGGCACCGTCGTCCCAGGCATCGCGGGCACTCCTGCGCCTGATAATCGACTGCTCGAGGCTTCACATGCCACCGGCCGGCTTGCGGTCGAACTCGTCCGCGAGCAACGCACCCTCTCCTCTTTTCTCACCAAGGCCTCGTTCCACAACGCGATCGTGGCCCTTGCCGCGATCGGCGGATCGTCCAACGCCGTCGTGCACCTGCTCGCCATCGCCGGACGGCTCGGCATCGATCTGACCATCGACGATATTGACCGCATCGGCTCCGGAGTCCCGTGCCTCGTTGACGTTCAGCCGGCGGGCCGTTACCTCATGGATGACCTGCACCGCGCAGGTGGCCTGCTCGCGGTGCTGCGTGAAGTGCGCGACCTCCTCGATCCCACCGCTCTCACGGTCACCGGACGCCCGCTCGTGTCCTACCTCGACGAGGCCGGCATCTGGGACTCCGAGGTCATCCGGCCACGCTCAGCGCCGCTCGTTGCAGATGCCGGCATGGCGGTGCTTCGCGGCAACCTCGCACCGGGAGGTGCCATCGTGAAGCCATCCGCCGCGTCGCCACACCTGCTCGTGCACCGGGGTCGCGCGGTGGTCTTTGACTCGATCGAGGATTTCTACGATCGTTTCGACGATCCTGACCTCGATGTGGACGCCGACTCTGTTCTCGTCCTGCGCGGATGCGGGCCGCGCGGCTATCCGGGTATGCCCGAAGTAGCCAACATGCCGCTGCCTACGAAACTCCTCGATCAGGGGGTCCGCGACGTTGTCCGCGTATGCGACGGCCGCATGAGCGGCACGGCCTACGGGACAGTCGTGCTGCATGTCGCCCCCGAAGCTGCGGCCGGTGGCCCGCTTTCTCTCGTTGAGGACGGCGACTGGATCGAACTCGACGTGCCCGGACGCCGACTCGTGCTCGATGTCCCAGACGATGAGCTCTCCCGCAGGGCGCCCAGCGAGCGTATGACCGCCTCGTTCGCCGCTCCTGCTCGCGGATGGGAGAAGCTCTACGTCGACCATGTCATGCAGGCCGATACCGGTGCCGATCTCGACTTCCTGCTTGGATCGAGCGGCTCCGATGTCAGTCGCGAGTCACACTGACGCGATTGCTCCGAGAAGCGACTCAGCGCTTGGTGAACGTGTCAGCGGCCTTTCCGACAACCGGCTGCTGCGCCAACTTCACGCCCATCTTTCGGATGCCGGGTCGGGACATGAGGCGGTGCAGGAGGGGTGCCTTGCCAACGGCGCTCCCGACACCCACCCGCGAACGCTCCCAGCCACCGTTGGCCTCGTCGCGCAGCAGTGCGTGCGCACCATTGTGACCCGGAGCACCGATGACACCGCCGCCCGGATGCGTGCCAGCACCGCACAGGTACAGGCCCGCGACTGGTGTGCGATAGGAGCCCCAGCCCGGCAGCGGCCGACTGTCGAACATCTGCCCGAGGGTCATCGCGCCGTGGAAGATGTTGCCTCCCGGCAGCCCGTACTCACGCTCAAGATCGAGCGGCGTGATCGTATGCGTCCCGATGATGGAGTCACGGATGCCTGGCGAGTAGGTCTCGAGGATGTCAAGGACTCGTGCGGTGAACCGGTCCTTCTCGTCGTCCCAGGTACGGCCGTTGAGCTCGAAGGGGAGTTGCTGGATTCCGGTCGAAAGGACGTGCTTGCCGGGCGGGGCCATCGTGTCGTCGTGCACTGACTGAATGATGAATTCGATCGGGAAGTCGTCCGGATACTCACCGTAACGCTGCGCATCACCGACCCGCTGGAACGACTCCACTTCCGAGCCGAGGATGGTGAGTCCCCGGTGCTGGGGCCCTTCACCGGGTGGTAGCCCGATGAAGTCCGGCAGCCGGTCGAGAGCGATCAGCACCCGCGCCATCGATCCGCGCTGGTCGAAGCGCTGAGCGGCGGAGTGATAGGCGGTTGGCAGTTGGGCGCCATCGACCATTCTCAGCAGGGTCTGCTGTGGATCGGTGCCGGAGAGCACGAACGGCGCGTCGAAGACGCGTCCGTCAGTCAGGGTGACGCCACAGACGCGGTCCTTGACGACGTTGATCCGGGCAACACAGGAGTCGGTCTCGATCGTGGCTCCGAGGGCGACCGCACGTCGTGCCAGTGATTCGGCGATCGACCCCATGCCCCCGCGCGGAAAGGCGAATTGACCCATCCTGCCGTCGTACTCACCGATCGCGTGGTGGCCGTACACGTAGGACCAGCCGGGCGTCCTGGGCCCGCCCCACACGCTCACCATCGCGGTGAACATGAGGAGGCCCTTGAGAATGTCGCTCTCGAAGTATCGATCGACCAGGTCAAGGCCGCTCAGGGTGAAGAACTCGGTGAAGAGCTCTTCCTCTCCGGAGTCGATGAACGTCGCGACTACCTGGTCGAGTGACGGTGGCTCGTCGACGAGGAGCCACTGGTCGAGGATGGATGCGAGACGCTCCAGCCGCAGGCCGAAGGCCGTGAGTCGCTCACCCTCCCCCGGCGCAACCGCCTCGACACCTCGCAATGTCTTGCCGAGCTCGTTGTAGAGGAACAGGCTTCGGCCATCCCGAAGGACATTTCCGGCGCCGACATCCGTCTGGTACAGATGCAGGCCGTTCTTCTGCAGCTCCAGGTCCTTGAGGATCTTCTTGTGCAGGAGGCCGGACACGTACGCGCATGACGATGCACGGAATCCAGGAAGGAACTCCTCGGTGACGGTCGCGCCACCTATGCGGCTCCTGCGTTCAAGGACGAGGACCCGCTTGCCTGCATCGGTCAGGTAGTTCGCAGCGATGAGGCCGTTATGACCCGAACCGATAACGATTGCGTCGTACTGACTCATGCGCAAGGCCTCAGTAGCACTTGGAGAGCAGGCCGCCGTCGACCACCATCGCCGAGGCATTGACATAGGACGAGTCATCAGAGATCAGGAAGACGATCATCTGTGCCACCTCGCGCGGATGCCCGATCTTCTTGGCCGGGTAGGCCGCTCCCATGTCGATCCTCGCCTGCTCCGGGTCACCTGTGGCCTCCCAGTACTTGATGATCATCGGGGTCTCCATGTCGCCCGGGCAGACACAGTTGACCCTGATGCCATCGAGGGCATAGGCAGCACCGGCCGCCAGAGTGAGACCGAGTACTCCGTGCTTCGTAGCGGTGTAGGCGGGCAGAAAGGGGTCACCGACAAGCGACAGGGCCGATGCGGTGTTGACGATGGAGCCGCCGCCCGTCTCCTTCATCGCGAGCACGCCATGCTTCATACCCCAGAAGACGGCTTTCAGGTTGACATTGTTGATGTGATCCCAGCCCTCGTTCGTGGTCTCATGCAGAGGGACTTCGAGCTGCGTGCCGGCATTGTTATGCATGTAATTGAAGCCGCCCCATCGGGCACGCACGTCGGCGATGGCATCGATGATGTCTTGCTCAATGGTCACATCGACCCTGCGGAAGACAGCATCACCACCGGCCGCACGAATCTCCTCGGCCGCCTTCTCACCACCCTCGACATCAATGTCGACGAGGAGCACCTTGGCACCTTCTGCCGCCAGCAACTTGGCCGTCTCGTACCCCAGCCCCGAGGCGGCTCCGGTTACGAGGCCCATCTTTCCCTCAACGCGCATCAGTGAGTCCTTCCGTTCGTGTCGTGTGGATGAAATCGTGCTGTTCAGCAGGCGGTCGTGCCGCCATCGAGCGACCAAGCTGCACCGGTCGCGAACGTCGCGCCGGCCATGTACACAACGGCATCGGCGATTTCGTCGGGTGTCGCCCACCGCTTGAGTGGAACCCGGTCGACGGCCATCTGCCTGACCTCGTCCGGATTGGGGAACCAGGCGATCTCCGCCTCCATCATGGGGGTGTCGACGGGACCGGGGCAGATGGCATTCACCCGAATCTGACGTTCAGCGAGCTCAGCAGCCAAGGCCTGCGTAAGCCCAATCAGGCCCGCTTTCGACGCGCAGTAGTCAACGTAGAGCCCCATGCCCATGAACGACAGCTCAGATCCGATGTTGATGATGCAACTGCCGCCCTTGAGTCGTCGCGCGCTTTCGCGGCTGACGTAGAACGGCCCCGAGAGATTGACGCCGATGCTGCGCGCCCACTTCTCATCGGTGATGTCGAGCAACGCTGATGGGCCGTCGACGCCGGCGGAGTTGACGACAAGGTCGACATCGCCGAGCAGTTCGAAGCATCGCTCGATGGAGGCACTCACCTGGGACGGATCCGAGACGTCTGTCGGGACGGCGAACGCACGATCGCCAAGTTCACTCGCGATACCGTCAAGCATTGCGGCTCGCGTTGCGAGCAACGCCACGGTGCCACCATCTGCGTGTATGCGGCGAGCAGTCGCCAGGCCAATGCCCGACGAGGCTCCGGTGATGATGGCTCGGTATTCAGGCATCAGTCCTCCTCAGTGGACGAGTCACGGTGGCTCTCATCATGGCGTGAATGACGTGGGTCGTGCTCGATCTCTTGGATATGCGATCGACATAGCATCGTGGACACTACTTGAACGTTCCAGCAAAATATAGGCCTCCACCGATACGGCGTCAACAGTCGACGAATTGTCGGCGTGTGATCACACATCAGGCCGTTGACGCCCGCCGGTGCACCGACCTATAGTCGCAGTTTCTAGATCGTTCAAGAAAGGTTTAATGACGTGGGCTCATCATCGGCACGAACTGGCGAAGCATTGTTTGAGCGGATGGTGAAGGTCGTTCCAGGGGGAGTGAACTCAAACGTCCGCCTGGAGGTCGCCCAACGTTACTTCGCTCGGGGCGCTGGCGCGCGGCTTTGGGATACGGACGGTCAGGAGTACATCGACTACGTCCTCGGACAGGGGCCGGCCTTCCTCGGGCACGCGCATCCCCGGATGCTTGCCGGAGTCACTGAGTCAATCGCCGCCGGAATGACCTTCGCCGCTCAGACCGAGATCGAATTGGAAGCCGCAGAGAGCCTCGTGAAGGCCCTCGTCTGGGCAGACATGGTTCGAATCGGGATGACGTCAACTGAGTCAGTCCAAGCCGCACTCAGGCTTGCCCGAGCGGCAACTGGTCGCCGGCTCTTCCTCCGCTTTCGCGGTCAGTATCACGGCTGGCTCGACAACGTGCTTGTCAACTCACAGGAGCCGTGGCCCCGGGTTGCCAGCGACGGCCAACTCGCGAGCAGTCTCGACGAAAGCATCACGATCGAGTGGAACGACCTCGAGGCCGTTCACCAGGCCCTCGCCGAGCACCCGGGCCAGATTGCCGCGATCATCACCGAGCCGATGATGCTCAACGCGGGGGCAATCCTCCCCGAGCCGGGATTCCTTGAAGGTCTTCGCGAGATCACCACGGCCCACGGAATCATCCTCATCTTCGACGAGACCATCACGGGCTTTCGCCTTGGTCCCCGTGGCGCTATCGGCCGATTCGGTGTCGAACCAGACCTCGCTATCTTCGGCAAGGCGGTGGCCGGCGGATTCCCCGCCTCAGTCCTCGCCGGCAACGCCGACCTCATGTCACGCTTCGCGAAGGGAACCAACCACTCCGGCACGTTCAACGCGAACGTGCTCGCGTGCGCAGCCATCGTTCATGCCCTCGCGATCATGCAGAGCACACCCATCTATGACACCGTCGAGCGAACCGGGGGGCAGTTGATGGCCTCCCTACGCGGGCTCTTTGCCGACTTCGATCTGCAATTGCAGGTACGCGGCCTCCCCGCTGCCTTCCATGTCGCCTTCGACACTGCCGACCCGGTGAGGTCCTTCGCAGATCTCCAGCGAGCCGACTCGGAGCGCTACCGGCGGCTCGTGCCCCACGCCATCGACTCGGGTGTCTGGATCACGGGTCGTGGAATCTGGTACGTCTCCGGTGCGCACGATGACGCCACCAACGATGCAACCTTGGCTAGGATGACGAATGCGCTGAAGAAGTTCGTTGAGCACGAGCGCATCGAGTAAGTCAGCACGCTCCCTGTGTCAATTGTGAGGACGAAGAGGACACGTGGTCAGGAGTCAATCCGGACGACCTGAGGGGCGAAGTCGTCCAGCCGTTCGCCCGAAGATGCAGGACGTGGCCAGCCTGGCTGGCGTGTCCCTTCAGACCGTCTCCAACTTCGTCAATGGCCGACATGACCAGATGAGCGAGGAGACACTCGCCAAGGTATCCAGGGCGCTCGACAAGCTTCAGTACCGACCCAACGTTGCTGCAGCGTCACTTCGCTCTCAGCGTGCACGCACCATCGCGTTCCTGGTCTTGGACGAGCATGTCGCATTCCTGGCCGACCCACTCACCGACCTCCTCATCGCCGGAGCAGGAGACGTGGCCCGCGATCATGGGTACGGCGTGCTCGTGCAGGGCGCCCGCCCGGATCAACTCGACGCCGAACTGCTGTCGCCACTATTTGAAGGCCGCGCCGATGGGGCCATCATTCAACTCTCCGGACCGCGGAGCTTGCGACGCAAGACCATCGACATGGCCTCGTCAGCAGGTCTGTCGATCGTGATCATCGACGAGACAGGTTTGAGCCCTGACGTGATGGGCGTGCGCGCGCAGCAGGAGACCGGAGCGAGGCAGCTTGCGGAGTTCCTCATCGAGGCCGGACATGTTCGCATCGGCTTCATCGGCGCAGCCGTTCCGTGGGCCGTGGTTGAGCAGCGTCTTGCCGGCTTCCGGACAGCCATGCGCCGGGCGGGCTTACCGGTCGAACCGGGGCTGATCCTGCTCGAAGCGACGTACCAAGCCCGCGACGGCGAAGTACTCACAAGACGGCTGCTGGAATCCAAGAAGCCGCCGACGGCGATCATGTGCGCGACCGACCTGCTTGCGGCCGGCGCAATGCGAGCCGCCCGAACCTTGGGGCTCGACGTCCCACGGGATGTCGC
>CALPZT020000045.1 GCA_943328365.2 Bifidobacterium breve
AGATGACGAAGGCGATGACGATCACCCCGAGCACGATGAGCGTCGGGAGCAGCACCCCGCCTCGCCGCTGCGCTGGCCCCTGCTGGTCTGTGGTCTCTGGCATCTCAAACGTCACATATTGAACCTACGGCACGCGGCCGAACTTCGCATCACCCCCCACGCGAACTCGACGCGATGCGCCAAGCGTGCGTGAGTCGAGAGCCCGCTGTCAGCCTTCGTCAGCGGGGCAGCCGACCGGCGTGCCTCCGCTCGTCCAGGTCTCCACCGCGGTCACAGCCTCGGTGACGGTGCTCACCGCTGCAACCGTCAGGCCGTCAGGCACGTGATCAGCCGCCTCCTTGCAGTGGACCGCGGGCATCAAGAAGAGCTCAGCGCCGTTGTTGCGGGCGCCCGCCAGTTTCTGGCGTATGCCGCCGATGGCTCCCACGGCGCCCTCGGGCGTGATGGTGCCGGTACCGGCGATCGTGCGGCCCTTCGCCAGGTCGGCGGGGCTGAGCTTGTCGATGAGCCCGAGGGTGAACATGAGGCCTGCGCTCGGCCCGCCGACGTCCTTCAGGGTGAACTCGATCGAGAAGTCCGGAACATAGAAGATGCCGACGCCGATGCCGATATAGGGAATCGTCGCGTCATCGGGGTTCGCGGCGGACGTGACCGTGACCTGCGTTATCTCGTCCGCGCCATCGACCCGTCTGTCGACTTCGAAGTCGAAGCTCGTGCCGATTGGCTTCGCCCGCACCGCATCGCTCACCTGCTGGGGCTGGTCGACCGCCTTGCCATCGATGGACACGATGTGGTCCTTGGGCTCGAGGACGCCGTCTGACGGAGAGTCGCCGTAGACCGAGGTCACGACGAGCTCCTTGCCGACCGGCATCTTCAGGTAGTTCAGTGCGGCTCCGATGGCATCGGACTCTGAGGTGCTGAACATCGCGGCCTGCCGACGCTTCACCTCCTCGCCGCTCACCTCATCGGGGTAGATGAGCTCCCGCGGGAGCACGGCATCTGCTGGATCGAACCAGGAGGCCATCGCGTCGACAAAGGTGAGGCCGCCGCGCGGGCCTCCGGATTCCAGGACGGTCGTCATCTCGAGGCTGCCGGTCGTCGGGTAGGTCGTCGTGCCCTCGATCGTGAGGACGGGCTTGTCATCGACGGTGCCGATGACGTTGAACGTCGGGCCAGGGGCCATCTTCACGAAGGGAACGGGCAGGAGAAACGCGACTCCGAGGAGCAGGACAAGGCTTGTCGCACTGACGACGAGCACCCGGCCCCGCGAGTTTCGCCCACTGCCATCGGTGTTGTCGCTCACGCGTCGTCCTCGTCCGGGTAGCGGCGCGGCGGGCGGGGGCGATCCTCGGGCATGGGGCGCTCCATGGCGTCGGCGAGCCGGCGCAGATTCGCCATGCCCTTGACGGCTTCGGTCGGCTTTTCCGGCCGCGACCTGAAGGTCACCCAGAGCACCGCGATGACTGTTGCGGAGATAGGGATCAACCACCAGATGAGTGCGGACACCTCCCTAGGGTAACCCGGGCGCACGGGCGCTGGTCCCGCCCCGCCGGTGGGAGCGGTTCAGGATGCGCCGAAGCCCCCGGGGCTCTGAGCTCTCGTTCGCCTTCCCCTAGCGAACGAGAGCCTGTTATCCCGGGGGCATCGTCAATGCGGAACCTACGGGCCGCAGTGAGCCGCGTCAACGAAAGCGAGCCCAGTGAGCGATTCCCCTGTTGACAGGCTTGGGGAAAGGCTGGGGACGCGTTCCCAATCGCTGTGGACGGCCGGTGCATGACCATGTGGACTCGGCTGAGGACAACGAATGACTCGCCCGGGCTGAGCAGGGGAAACCCGAAAACTTCCTTGTGGACAAAAGAAATATTTCGCCATGCACGGTTATTTGTCCGCGATTCACCCCTAGGACATCTCCCCGGGGGTCGAACCGGCCATGAGCGCGGCCGCAATGAGGGCGCGGACGCTCTCGTCAAGGTCATCAGGCAGCGCGGTGACCGGAAACCATCGGAGGTCATCCGACTCGTCGCTCATGACCTCGCGCGCGTCGCTTCGCACGGTCGCGAGGTACTGAACATCGAGATGCTCGCTCATCTGTCCAGCGCACGGAACCGGGTGGCGGTCCAGCCGCAGCGGGGCGGCACTCATGCGCACCTGCGCGATGCCGCTCTCCTCGATCGCCTCGCGCCGGGCCGCCTCTCGCAGCGAGGGATCGCCAGGCTCGCAGTGCCCTCCGAGCTGCAGCCACCGGCCCACCTTCGGGTGCAGGGTGAGGAGCACGCGCTCGCGGCGGTCGTCGAGAACGAGGGCACTCGCCGTCAGGTGGCCGACCCTGCACTCGCGCCACATGGCGTCGTCATGCTCGTCGAGGAAGTCTAGATACGCCTGTCTCAGCCGGGACTGGGGATCGTCGGGCGCCTGCCACGCTTGCAGGACGGCAATCGCGTCATCCCTCATTCGCCGGGCTCTTGATCCGGGGAATCCTGATCCCGGGAGCCTTGATCACGGGAA
Organism: Bifidobacterium breve; assembly: GCA_943328365.2. Classification (GTDB taxonomy): domain Bacteria; phylum Actinomycetota; class Actinomycetes; order S36-B12; family S36-B12; genus WLND01. The sequence goes on from CALPZT020000045.1 coordinate 2,506, forward strand.
TCTTGATCGGGCGACCCGAGGTCGAGCGGGCCCCTTGAACGCTCGATGAACCCGAGCGGATCAGCGAGATCCTCGGCCGAGGGCAGCATGTCGGGGTGAACCCAGAGTGCATCACGCGCCTCGATGCCGCCGGTGGCTCGGACGGCAGCGAACAGCGTGGCCGCCTCGCGCAGGGCGCGTGGCCGCAGGTCCATGCCGACGAGCGAGCTGAAGGTCCGCTCGGCGGGCCCACCGGCCGCACGCCTGCGGCGCATGGTCTCCTGGAGCGCCTGGGCCGTCGGGAGCCGGGCGCCTGCCGCGACGGAGACGACATCGTCGACCCACCCCTCGACAAGCGCAAGGAGCGTCTCGAGACGGGCAATGGCCGCCCGCTGCTCGCTCGTGTCCTGGGGCTGGAGCAGGCCCGAGGACATGAGGCCTTGGAGGGCCTGCGGATCGGACAGGTCAACGTCGGACATCACCTCCTGCAGGCGCTCGGGATCGACGCGAATGCCGCGCGCGTACTCCTCGATCGCACCGATCATGCGGGCACGAAGCCACGGAACATGCGAGAAGAGCCGCTGGTGGGCCGACTCGCGCAGCGCGAGATAGAGACGGACGTCGCTCGAGTCGACGCCGATGCCCTCCCCTAGTTGCTCGACGTTGCGGGGCAGCATCGCGCAGGTCGCAGCAGGCAGCAGGGGGATGCCGATGTCTCCTGCGCTCACGACCTCGCGCGCGAGCGCCGCGAGTGCATTGCCGAGCTGCATGCTGAAGGCGGCCGCACCGAGCTGCTGCGCCATGCCGAGCATCGGCTGCATCATCGACATCATCTCGGCGGGGATCCCGCCGGGGAACATCGCCCGGAACTGCTCGGGCAGCGCTGCGTTCAGGGCCTCGGAATCGAGGCCGGCAACGTCGGCGGCATTGGGCATCGCACCACCCACCACCTGCTGCATGTGCTGCGCGATTGGCTCGACGTATCGCTGCCACATCGGCAGGGTCTGCTCCAGCCACTGCGAGCGGCTCCACGCCAGTGGGGCGCCAGCCGTTGCCGGCAGGACGGTGGCCTCATCGAGCCACACGTCGGCAAGGTGCAGGGCGTCGGTGACCGCACGTGCCTCAGCGTCAGCAACGACTCTGTCGCCTCCGGCCTCAGGGCTGGCCAGCTGCTGTCGCGCGACATCGCGGACCATCTCCCAGTTGACCGGCCCGGTCGAGCCGGAGCTGCCTGCGCTCTGCAGGAAGGCACCGAGCTGCTGCAGCGCTGCGCCGATCGAATTCATGTCGAAGGGGTTCTGGCCGGAGTTACCCGGGCCAGGGTCGCCGGAGTTCGCGTCGTCCGAGCCGAAACCGAATCCGAAGGGGAGATTGCTCATATGGCAACGGTAGCCCGATATGCGAAGGCGGGGCACCCGTGAGGGTGCCCCGCCTGTTCGCTGTCAGCGTGGCAGGTTCTGCCGGCGCGAACGCATCGTGCTGGTCGCGCTGTTAGGCCTTGCCCAGGATGCGGGTGACCTTGGTTCCGCACGTCGGGCAGATGCCCTTCGCGAAACGACGGCCGTTCGTCTCCTCGACGTGGCCGGTGAACTCGCGCTTTGCCTTGCACTTCACGCAGTACGCCTCGCCGGTGTAGCTTTCCTCGGCCATGGGGCCCTCCTGAGTTGCTGGGTCGCGCCGCGGAAACCGCGGCCGGTGGCTGGTACCACCTCGCCCGCCGAAGCGGGTCACCATCAAGATAGGGCACAGGCGAGACTCAACCGCCACGCAACAGGCGTGGCGAGGCGGATATTGCCGAAATTTTTGCGACATTTCGGACATTTGTCCCGCGTTCGGCGCCCTGCAGCCCCGTACGCGAGAATCACCCCTCGTGACCACCCCCTCGTTCCACCTCGACTCCGACCGCCTCCTCGCCGACCTCGACACCCTCCTGGCCATGCCCTCGCTCGGCGGCACGACCGCCGAGGTCGACATCCAGCGCCACCTCGCCCAGGCATGGCGCGCCGAGGGTCTCGCGGTGGACGAATGGGACATCGACCTCGAGCAGATCACCGCCGACCCCGAGTTCCCCGGCATGGAAGTCGCCCGATCACACGCCGTCGGCGTCACCGCAACCCTCGCGGGCACCGGTGGCGGCCAAACGCTCCTCATCAACGGCCACACCGATGTCGTTCCGCCCGGAGATCTCGATGCCTGGTCCGGTGATCCGTTCACCCCTCGCCTCGAGCAGCGCGATGGCATCGACGTCATCGTCGGCCGAGGTGCCTGCGACATGAAGGCCGGACTCGTCGCAGGGTGGGCTGCCATGCGGGCCATCTCCGAAAGCGGGATCAAGCTTCGCGGCGACGTGATCCTCGCGCCGGTTGTCGGGGAGGAGGACGGCGGCCTCGGGACCTTCGCGCTGCTTCGGCACGGCATCAGCGCCGACATGTGCATCGTGCCCGAGCCGACAAGCCTGGATCTCGTGCCCGCGAATGGTGGCGCGCTCACGTTTCGGCTCATCGTGAGAGGTGCTGCGACCCACGCTTCGCGTCGCACGGAGGGCGTGAGCGCCATCGAGAAGTTCATGCCGATCATGCAGGCCCTGACCGCATACGAGGCCGAGCGTAATTCGAGTGTCGATCCGCTCATGGCGCGGTGGCCCATCGCCTATCCGATCTCCATCGGCACCATCCACGCCGGAGACTGGGCGTCCACCGTCCCCGACCTCCTCACCGCCGAGGGACGCCTCGGCGTGGCCCTCGACGAAAGCGTCGCCGACGCGCGGTCACGACTCGAATCGGCCGTGGCTGCCGCGTGCGCACTCGACCCATGGCTACGCGACCATCCCGTCGAGGTTCAATGGTGGGGCGGTCAGTTCGCGTCCGGCCGCACCGACCTCGCCCACCCGGTCATCACCGAACTCGGCGAGGTCCATCGAGAGCTCACCGGCGCAGCACCGCTCATCTACGGCGGCCCCTACGGATCGGACCTGCGGCTGCTCAGTGGCCTCGGCGGCATCCCGACCGTGCAGTACGGGCCGGGCGATGCTGCGCGCGCCCACGCTCCCGACGAGTACGTGCCGGTCGACGAGGTCATCACCTGCGCCAATGCACTCGTGCAGATGATCCTTCGGATGTGCGCCTAGCCGTTCGGCCAGTTCACCCTCGAGGTCGGCACCCACCTCCCTATCGCATGGTCCCTGTGGATTGCCACCTGCTGTCCACAGGGCAGGCGCGCCACCATCGGCCATGACCCCAGACTCGCAAAGCGTCAGTACAGACCCGACCCCCGGTCCGCCGTCGCTCGCGCGGCAGGCGCCCGGCATCTCGCGACCCGTCCTGCGCCGTGACTGCCCCATCATCTGGCGCGGCACCGACATCATCCAATTCGGCGCGGACGACGATGCTCCGATCCTCGACCGCGTGAGCCCCGCCCTCGTCCGATGGCTCCTCACCCTCGACGGCCTGCGCACCTGGGAGCAGATCGATGCGGAGTTCGCGGCCGACCCGGCACAGATCAATGGCTCCCCCGCCCCGGTTTCCCACGACGAGGCGAGACGGGCACTGAGCGCGGCAGCACGGGCCGGCTCCCTTGACGACGCAGCCGCCCTGCCGCACCACTGGCGCTGGCTCCGCCTCGCTGACCGAGACCGGTCTCGCGCCGACCGCGCTGCCGCCGCGCTCACCTGCCGCGACTCACTTCAGGCAAATGAGCTCATGGACCGCAGGCACGCACTCGTCGTCGGCGTCACCGGGGCAGGGCGCCTCGCCGACGAAATCACCTCCACGATCGAGCTGAGCGGCCTCAGCCTCGCCTCCGAAGCGTCGCCCGCCATCGATATCCTCGTCCTCGCCGACGGAGCGCACCCCCGAGTCGTCGACGAGGTCGACACACCCGCACATGATCGCCCGCACCTCGCCGCCGGGCTGTACGGCAGCACCGGTGTCGCCGGCCCCCTCGTCGTGCCCGGAGTCACCGGCTGCCTGCGCTGCAGTCACCTGCACGCACGCGACGCTGATCCGCACTGGCCAGCGGTCTCACTGCAGCTTGCCAGTGCCACGCGCCGCCTGCCCCTCCTGCCCCACGACCGGTTGCTCACCAGACTCGTTGCAGCGCAGTCCGTCCTCCTCATCCGGCAGTGGGCCGATGACCCCACGGCACTTGATCAGTGGGCCGATCACGCGATCGAAATCCGTCTCCCCTCCGGAGCGCAGCGAAGGCTTGCCCGGCACCCGCATCCGCTCTGCGGTTGCCGCTGGGCGGACGCCGACCGCGCGGCATCGTGACAAACAGGCAAGAATGACGACGTGGTCGATCTCCCTCGCAATGCCCTCACCCGAGGCGTGAAGATGGCTGCACTTCCGGTCTCCTACGCCGGCCGCACCGCCCTCGGTTTCGGCAAGCGCGTCGGGGGCAAGCCCGCGGAGGCCGTCACCGCCGAACTCCAGCAGCGCACGGCAGAGCAGATGTTCAAGGTCCTCGGCGAGCTCAAGGGCGGCGCCATGAAGGTGGGCCAGGCGCTGAGCATCTTCGAGGCCGCGCTCCCAGAGGAGTTCGCCGCCCCCTATCGCGCGACCCTCACCCGGCTTCAGGACGCTGCCCCGCCACTTCCAGCCGAGACCATCCACCGCATCCTCGCCGACGAGCTCGGCGACGACTGGCGTGACCGCTTCGCGGAATTCTCCGACGTGCCCGCGGCAGCCGCGTCAATCGGGCAGGTCCACAAGGCCACCTGGCACGACGGACGCGTCGTGGCAGTCAAGGTGCAGTACCCCGGCGCCGACAAGGCCCTCATGGCCGACCTCAACCAGCTCGCCCGCATGGGCAAGATGTTCGCCGCGTGGATCCCCGGCATCGAGATTCGTCCGCTCATCGACGAGCTCCGCGAACGGGTCGCCGAAGAACTCGACTACCTGCGCGAGTCGCAGAGCCAGCGCGCCTTCGCCGCTGCATTCGAGGGCGACCCGGATTTCCTCATCCCGCATGTTCTCTCCGCCTCTCCCCACGTCCTCATTACCGAATGGGTCGACGGCACGCCCCTGTCCGCCGTCATCGCAGCGGGCACCCAGGAAGAACGCGACCTCGCCGGGACCCTCCTCGAGCGCTTTCTCCTGTGCGGTCCTGCCCGGGCCGGCCTCCTCCATGCCGACCCGCATCCGGGCAACTTCCGCATGACCCCCGACGGGCGCCTGTGCGTCCTGGATTTCGGCGCCGTCGCCCCTCTGCCCGATGGCCTGCCGCTCGCCATGGGCACCCTGCTGAGACTCGCCCAGTCCGGTGACGCCGAGACCGTCCTCGAAGGACTCCGCGTCGAAGGATTCGTCCGTCCGCACATCGACGTCGACCCGGAGCAGGTCCTGTCGTACCTCGACCCGTTCGTCGAGCCCGCGCGACACGAGACCTTCACCTTCTCGCGCGACTGGATGCGCGGTCAGTTCACCCGACTCAACGACATCCGCAACCCGGATTTCACCGTTGGCCTGAAGCTGAACCTGCCGCCGTCCTACGCCCTCATCCACCGGGTGTGGCTCGGCACCATCGGCGTGCTGTGCCAACTCGGCGCCACCGTGCCGATGCGCGGAGAGCTCGAGCAGTGGGCGCCCGGCTTCGTCGAACGCCCGTCCTAGCCAGGCTCGCCCCCTGTCGCCGGCGGCTCCTGACGTCATGCGGCCGACCTTCAGGTGGGGGCGAGAATGCCGAGTAACGCCTCGCCATAGGCCTCGAGTTTTGACCGCCCGATGCCCGGGATCTCCTCGAGTTCATCCATGGTCGACGGCTGACGCTCGACGATCGCCATGAGGGTGACATCGGTGAAGACAATGTAGGCCGGCACCTCCCGCTCCTTGGCCCTCGCCGCACGCCAGCGCTTGAGTACCTCCCATAGCTCGGGATCGAACTGGCTCGGACAGCTCCGGCACCGGCCCAGCGTTCGCTCCGGCGCGGTCACCAGGCCCTTCGCGCACACCCGGCACTTCGCCGGCCCTTTCCTGCCCTGCTCGACTCGGGTCGAGCGCGTCCCTCTCGTCACGGATGCCTTCCCCGAATCCGTCAGGGAATCCGGGTCCGCTGCCTCAAGGAACCGGCTCGCCGAACGCGATGCTCGACCTCCGGGCTCGCGCGA
>CALPZT020000046.1 GCA_943328365.2 Bifidobacterium breve
ATGGCGATAAGGAGATCCTGTATTTCAAGGACTTCAACTCCGGAGCAATGATCGAGAACATCGTGTCGCGCGCGAAGAAGTCCGCGATCAAGGACTTCCTCGACTCAGGTGAGCGAGGCATTCGGGTGCAGCACCTGCTCGATGCGTGCGTCGATGAGTTCCGCGAGAACGAGGACCTCCCGAACACGACGAATCCCGATGACTGGGCTCGGATCTCGGGCAAGAAGGGGGAGCGGATCGTCTTCATCCGCACCCTCATTCAAGGCAAGAAGGGGAGCGAGGCGGGGCGCTCGATCGCCACGGTCGCGAATACCGGTCAATACCTGTGAGCGTCCACCGCGTCATGGGCATTGAGACCGAGTACGGAATCTCCGTGCCCGGTCATCCGACGATGAACGCGATGGTCTCGTCAACGCACATCGTGAACGCCTACGCGCAGGAGGTCATCGCCGCCGGACGTCGCAAGGCCAGGTGGGATTACGACCTCGAATCACCGCTGCGCGATGCCCGTGGGTTTGACATGTCTCGGGCAGAAGCCGACCCGAGCCAATTCACCGACGATGACCTTGGCCTCGCGAATGTGGTCCTCACGAACGGGGCGCGCCTGTACGTCGACCACGCGCACCCCGAGTATTCCGCTCCGGAGGTCACCAATCCGCGCGACGCTGCGCTATGGGACAGGGCGGGGGTTCTCGTCATGGAGCGCGCGGCAGCACTCGCCTCCCGCAACGGCTCGAGCCCGCCCATCAACCTGTACAAGAACAACACCGACAACAAGGGCGCCTCCTACGGAACCCACGAGAACTACCTCATGCGGCGACAGACACCGTTCGCCGACATCGTGCGCCACCTCATCCCGTTCTTCATCACCCGTCAGGTGTTCACCGGTTCCGGACGCCTCGGGATCGGGCAGGAGGGGCGCTCGATGCGGTATCAGCTGAGCCAGCGCGCCGACTTCTTCGAGGTCGAGGTGGGCCTCGAGACCACCCTGAAGCGTCCGATCATCAACACTCGCGACGAGCCGCACGCCGACCCGGAGAAGTACCGCCGGCTCCATGTCATCGTCGGCGACGCGAACCTCTGCGATGTCGCGACCTACCTGAAGATGGGTACCACGTCACTCGTCCTGGCCATGATCGAGGACGGCGCTCTCGATCATGTCGACCTGATGCCGCGCAAGCCGGTGAGCGAGATGCACGCCGTCAGCCACGACACGACCCTTGGGCACCGCGTCGCGCTCGCGGACGGCCGGATGCTCACCGCGATCGAGATCCAGATGCAGCTCTGTTACCTCGCTCGGAAGTATTGCGAGGAGCAGGCAGCCGGCGAGATCGACGAGCAGACTCAAGACGTGCTCGATCGCTGGAGCGCGACGCTGACCGATCTCTCGAATGACCCGATGACGTGCGCGAACCGGATCGACTGGGTCGCGAAGCTCGCCCTTCTCGAGGAGTACCGCTCCCGCGACGGCCTCGACTGGTCAGCGCACCGACTGCAGGCCATTGATCTTCAGTACTCGGACGTCCGGCACGACAAGGGACTCGCATCTCGACTCGAGGCGCGCGGCAGGCTTGACCGCCTCTTCACCGATACCGATGTTGAGCGCGCGATGACCACGCCGCCGGACGACACCCGCGCCTATTTCCGGGGCGAGTGCCTGCGCAGGTACCCAGAGCAGGTCGCCGCGGCATCCTGGGATTCCGTCGTGTTCGACATCCCCGGGCACGAGAGCCTCCTGCGCGTGCCGACCCTTGAGCCCCTGCGCGGCACTCGCGAGCATGTCGGAGCGCTGCTCGACGCCTCGCCGACTCCGCAGGATCTCATCGCAGCCCTCAGCGTCTCAGCCTGAATCCGGGTAGCCTGTCCACATGTCACAGCGCGAGAGTGCCGAGCGTCGCACGACGAAGCCGAGCGACACCGAGGAGACCACCGCCACGCGAGGTGAGGCGGCCGCGTCGGCCGATCTCGACTCCGATGTCGACTCCATCCTCGACGAGATCGACAGCGTCCTCGAGGAGAACGCCGAGGACTTCGTGAAGTCCTTCGTCCAGAAGGGCGGCCAGTGAGCTTCGAGCATCGTGCACTGCAGGTTGCCTTCACTGCCCCTCGGTCGTCGTCCTTCGCCGAGTTCCTTGCCACCGCCGCTCCCGCAGCACTGCCGTCGATGAACGTGATCGCAGACCCCGGCATCCACGCTCCGCACGGCACGACGATCGTGGCCCTCCGAGGTGACTTCGGCGCCGTCATGGCCGGTGATAGGCGGGCGACCATGGGCAATGTCATCGCGCAGCGCGATATCGAGAAGGTGTTCGAGGCCGATCGTCATTCGCTCATCGGCATCGCCGGAACGGCGGGCCTCGCGATTGAGCTCGTCCGGCTGTTCCAGGTCGAACTCGAGCACTACGAAAAAATCGAGGGAGTCCCGTTGTCCCTCGACGGAAAGGCGAACCGCCTCGCGAGCCTGCTGCGCGGCAACCTTGGCCTCGCCCTTCAGGGGCTGTCGGTCGTTCCGCTCTTCGCCGGATACGACATCGATCGCGGACGCGGGCGCATCTTCTCCTACGACGTCACCGGCGGTCGCTACGAGGAGCACGATTTCTACGCCGTCGGGTCAGGCTCGTTCTTCGCGCGGGGATCCCTCAAGAAGCTCTACCGACCTGATGCAAGCGCTGATCTCGCCATCGACACGGCGCTCGAGGCGCTCTACGACGCCGCTGATGACGACAGCGCCACCGCCGGCCCCGACATGGCCCGGCGCATCTTTCCCATCGTGGGCATTGCGACAGCCGATGGCGTGCGGATGCTCGACACAGACGAGGTCGAGGCTCGAGTCGCACCACTGGTCGCCCGGCGAATGACTCGTCCGAATGGGCCCTTCGCCGCCCAGCCCGAGGAGGGGTCGAGCTCGTGAGCATGCCGTTCTACGTCTCCCCTGAGCAGATCATCAAGGACAAGGCCGACTATGCCCGAAAGGGGATTGCCCGCGGACGTTCGGTCATCGTCGTCGAATACGACGAGGGCATCTTGTTCGTCGCCGAGAATCCGTCGCGCGCACTGCACAAGATCAGCGAGATCTATGACCGCATCGCGTTCGCCGCAGTGGGCAAGTACAACGAATTCGAGAACCTCAGAGTTGCCGGCGTACGCCTGGCCGACATGCGCGGCTACTCCTATGACCGTCGCGACGTGAGCGGCCGCAGCCTCGCGAACGCCTACGCCCAGACCCTCGGCACCATCTTCACCGAGACCCCGAAGCCCTACGAGGTCGAGATCGTGGTGGCCGAGGTCGGCCAGACCTCCGACGGCGACCAGCTCTATCGACTCACCTTCGACGGATCCGTCGCCGATGAGCACGGATACGTCGCGATGGGCGGCTCGGCTGACGCCATCACGCTCGCGCTGTCAACCGAGTGGCGCGAAGGCTTGACCATCGTTCAGGCGGTGCGGCTCGCAGTCGACCTGCTCGGCAAGCACGGGGGAGAGGGCGAGCGACACCTCGGCCCGGGCGAGCTTGAAGTCGCCGTCCTGGAGCGAAGCCTGCCCCGTCGCACCTTCTCGCGCATCAGCAGGTCCAGGCTCGCAGAACTGCTCGGCTAAGCGCTGCAGGAGGGGTCATGGAGCGACGGATCTTCGGCATCGAGACCGAGTACGGCGTCACCTGCACATTCCACGGGCAGAGGCGCCTGAGCCCTGACGAGGTCGCACGCTACCTGTTCCGCAAGGTCGTCGCGTGGGGTCGCAGCAGCAATGTGTTCTTGCGCAATGGCTCGCGGCTCTACCTTGATGTCGGCAGTCACCCCGAGTACGCGACCGCCGAGTGCGACTCCGTTCCGCAGCTCATCGCCCATGATCGTGCCGGCGAGCGGATCCTCGAGGGGCTCGTCATCGACGCCGAGCGGCGACTTGAGGAGGAGGGCATCAACGGTGATGTCTACCTGTTCAAGAACAACACTGACTCCGCCGGAAACTCATATGGCTGCCACGAGAATTTCCTCATCGAACGGCAGGGCGATTTCGCGCGCATCGCCGACGGCCTCGTCCCGTTCCTCATCTCGCGCCAGGTCATCGCCGGAGCCGGAAAGGTGCTCCAGACCCCGCGAGGAGCGATCTACTGCCTGAGCCAGCGAGCAGACCACATCTGGGAGGGCGTCTCGAGCGCCACCACGCGATCACGTCCGATCATCAACACGCGCGACGAACCTCACGCCGATGCCGACCTCTACCGCAGGCTTCACGTCATCGTCGGCGACTCCAATATGAGCGAGACCACGACCATGCTCAAGGTGGGCTCCGCGGACCTCGTCCTGCAGATGCTCGAGGCCGGCGTCGTCATGCGCGACATGTCCCTCGAGAACCCGATCCGCGCCATCCGCGAGATGAGCCACGACACGACCGGCCGCAAGCAGGTCCGTCTGAGCACTGGGCGCGAGCTCTCGGCTATCGACATGCAATGGGAGTACTTTCAAAAAGCCTCCGATTTCGCCGATCGGCGCGGGCTCACCGCGCATCCGGTGCACTCGCGTGTCCTCGAGCTCTGGGGCCGTGCGCTTAAGGCGATCGAGGCGGACGATCTCACGCTTATCGACCGAGAGATCGACTGGGCGATCAAGCGCCGACTGCTCGAGCGCTACATGCTCAAGCACCAACTCGATCTCGACTCCCCGCGAATCGCGCAGCTTGATCTCGCGTATCACGACATCTCGCGCAATCGCGGCATCTTCACGATCATGGAGGCCAGGGGCCTCGTCGATCGTGTCACCACCGACCTTGAGGTGTTCGAGGCGAAATCCGTTCCGCCGCAGACGACCCGGGCCAAGTTGCGAGGTGACTTCGTGCGCCGGGCGCAGGAGCGGGACCGCGACTTCACCGTCGACTGGGTGCACTTGAAGCTCAATGACCAGGCGCAGCGGACAGTCCTGTGCAAGGACCCGTTCCTCGCCGTCGACGAGCGAGTCGAGCGCCTCATTGCGAGCATGTAGCGACAGGTGTCGAGCGCCTCATCGCGAGCATGTACCGACAGGTAGGGTGAGCCAATGACCTCTCGACGCCTCGCCACTGCCATCGCAGCTTCCCTCGGAGCCGCCCTCCTCGCCACCAGCCTTGGCGCGTGCACGAGTTCGAATGATGAGGGTGCCGCGGCCTCGGCACTGGCGTCGGCAGCCGTTACGGCCGGCCCGTCTGAAGCGCCCGCTTCAGCCGCTCCGGCTCAGCCGGTGAGCGGCGTGACCGATCCCACGATCCCGTTCGTCACCACCGACTGCGCACTCGGCGAGCCCGTTCCGGCAACTGAGCCCCCAGCGGGCAGCACCGCATTCGGCAGCATCAATGTCGTGATCGCTGACACCGGCGTGCCGACTGTCTCGATTGGTGCAGATGCCGTCAATGCGACCGAATTGGGCATATCTGATCTCGTCGAGGGTGACGGCGCGGCTGTGATGGCGGGCGACACGCTCACCGTGAACTACTGCGGCATTGGCCTTCAGTCCCGTCAGATGTTCGACTCCTCCTGGACTCGCGGCGAGCCGATCAGCTTCCCGCTGGATGGGCTCATCCAGGGCTGGATTCAGGGACTACCCGGCATGAAGGTCGGCGGCCAGCGACTCCTCGTCATCCCCGGCGACCTTGGCTACGGGCCGCAGGGCCAGGGCACCATCCTTCCGAATGAGACCCTCGTGTTCGTCGTCCAGCTCGTGAGCATCCCGTAGCTCACCTGACCGTTCATCCCTGACGATTCGCCAACCCCCGAAGAGGAGCAGGACCGTGGCAGACAAGCCGGAAATCGACTTCATCGAGGGCCCACCGCCCGTAGAGCTCGTCATCACCGACCTCATCGTGGGCGAGGGCACCGAGGCTGTTGCCGGAGGCCGCGTCGAGGTGCACTACCTCGGCGTCGACTTCGAGACAGGCGATCAGTTCGATGCCTCCTGGGACCGTGGCGAGTCGATCACCTTCCCGCTGGCCGGGCTCATCGCCGGCTGGCAGGAGGGGATTCCGGGCATGCGGGTCGGGGGACGTCGCCAGCTCGTCATCCCGCCATCACTCGCCTACGGTGAGGCCGGCTCGGGCCACCGACTCGCGGGCCGCACGCTCGTCTTCGTCATCGACCTCATCAACGTCTTCTAGTCGGCGCCGAATCCACGCCACCAAGGTGAAGCTGCTCTCGATTCCGTCGACGGGTCGGCGGCAATGACGGGTGGGCGGCAATGAAGGGCCGGCAGCGATGACGAGCGCGCCGATGCGTGTCGACCGCACGGAGCGACTCCTCAATCTGGTGCTCTGCCTCATGGCGGCGCGTCGGGCAGTTGCTCGAGCGGACATCCATGCAAGCGTCCCGGGATACGGCCCAATTTCCAGCGGGCCAGCGTTCGAGCGGATGTTCGAACGTGACAAGGATGAACTGCGCGGCATGGGCATACCGGTCGAGACCGTGTTCGATGCGCACGGCGACATCGAGGGTTACCGCATCGCCCGCGATCAGTACGCCCTGCCCCCATTGGACTTCACTTCGGCCGAGCTTGCAGTCATCGCACTGGCAGCGGGGGTGTGGGACGAAGCAATTCTCGGGCCGTCCGCATTAACAGCCCTGCGCAAGATTGAAGCTGTCCAAGGCGAACCGCCGCAGGCAGTTGACGACAGCTTGGTTCGAGTACAGGTTTCAGCGGCTGACGCAGCTTTGCTGCCGCTCATGGCGGCGCTCCGCGAACGCCGCGTCGTCGCCTTTGATTACCGAGGTGCTGCCGCAGCCACGGCGGCTCGTCGCCGGGTTGATCCCTGGGGTGTGGTCTCGCGAGAGGGCCGGTGGTATCTCGTTGCCTACGACCACGACCGCGAGGCCAGCCGGGTCTTTCGACTCTCGCGCATCGAGGGCGCTGTTCAGGTTACTGCCCAGGAGCAAACCCAGCCGGCCGAGCCCAACGTCGATCTCCTTGCGCTCATCGTGCAATCCGAGCCCGAGGCGGCTATCCGCGCGCGAGTTGCCATCCAGGCGGGCGCCGGCGCGCATCTGCGCCGCATGGCCGATGAGCCCCTCGACCCGTTCGAATCGGTGGAGGCAAACCTCACTGCACCCAATCCACTGCACCTCATCGCATCGCTGTGCTCCGCTGGTGAGCATGCGGTGGTCCTTGATCCGCCAGACGTACGCGCCCAGGTCGTCGCCCAGCTGCAGGCCGTTGCGCGACGGCACGCAGGGCCATCATGAGTTCGGCGGCCCGCCTGTCGCGGCTTCTCGCCCTCGTGCCCTGGCTCATGGTGAATGACGGCATCACGATCACCGAGGCCGCGGCCCACTTCGGCGTATCGCCAGCGCAGCTCGAGAAGGACCTATGGCTGCTCATTGTCTGCGGACTGCCTGGCCACGGGCCAGATCAGCTCGTCGACATCCAGTTCTGGGATGACGGACGCATCCACGTCCTCGACGCCCAGACCATGAGCGCGCCACTGCGCCTGTCTGGCGATGAGGCGGTCGCGCTGCTCGTTGCCCTGCGGCTCCTTGCTCAGATTCCCGGCGATCACGATCGAGCTGCCCTCATCCGGGCGACGCACCGCCTGCAGGAGGCCGTTGGCGATCTGGGAGGAGCGCCCTCGGTCGTTGTCGAGGCAGGGGGAGCACACTCAGTCATTGATGTCCTCAACGAGGCGATGCACGCGCATCTAGCCGTGCGCATCGTCTACGGGTCCGCCACCCGCGACGAGGTCACCGACCGGGAGATCGAACCGCTTCGCATCGCGTCTGATGACGGTCGCACGTATGTCGAGGCCATGTGCCGGCGCGCAGGCGCGCTTCGGACGTTCAGGCTCGATCGCATCCTGTCCGCAGCGGTCACGTCAAGCGCGATGGCGGGCAAGGATTCCCTGGACCCGGTGACACATTCACCCGACGTGGCCTCGGAGTCGGCGAAGCCCATTTCAGCGGTCATTGCGATCGACTCGGGCGCCAGCTGGGTCCTCGATATTCTCGCCGTGACCGATGTCGACGAATCGGCTGACGGCACAATGACCGGCAGCGTCCTCCTGCACGATCCCGAGTGGCTCGTCCGGATGATGCTTTCGCTCGGGGGCGTGGCAGAGGTGCTCGCGCCCACGGATGTGCGCAAGTCAGTGGCGGATGCAGCGAAGCGGGCACTCGCGGCGTACGCTGAGGTTCCCTGAACCATCGTGTCGACGAAAGGTGCACCATGCTGACGAACATGAAGGGCTGGGAGTGGCTCATCATCGTCGCCCTCATCCTCCTGCTTTTTGGAGCGAAGCGGCTTCCAGATGCGGCCCGCGGCCTCGGTCGCTCCATGCGAATCTTCAAGGCCGAGACAAAGGGCCTCGCCGGAAACGACACGGCGGTAACCGCTGCCGAAGCCGAGCAGACTCCGCCCCCGCCTGCGCCGCCCGTTGAGAAGTCCGCGGACGCCTGACATCGAGGTAATGCACGTGGGTTTCGCATGGTGAAGTCAGCCGTGGCCATGCCGCTCACCGATCATCTCCGCGAACTGAGGTCCCGCC
>CALPZT020000047.1 GCA_943328365.2 Bifidobacterium breve
CCCAGCTCGACCACGAGTCGACCGATGCACGGCTGTTCAAGCTTCGTGACGCCATCAGGGCCGACCGCCAGTACGGCAAGGCCATCGGCTTGCGGTACCACGATGGCAAGCCCGGCATCGTCGAGGGGCTGCTTTCCCGTGGCGATCGTCGCGTCGGCAAGGTCATCGTCCAGGCGTGGCGCGACGGTGCGCGGTTCGACGGCTGGAGCGAGCACTTCTCCTACGAGCGCTGGATGCTCGCGGCAGGCAAGGCCCTCGACGGCGAGGCCGTCGATGTCGACTGGTTCACCATTCGCGAGCGCGAGCGTGCCGAGGTGCTGCCGTGGGATCACCTCGATTCGGGCCTCGATGCCGAGTGGTTGTGGGAGGACTGGCAGGCATCGCTCGAGGAGATCGCGGTCGAGGACTGCCGCTGGACCCCGTGCTTCGATTGCGGCGTCTGCGATCAGATGGAGACCGAGATTCAGGTCGGCCCGACTGGTGTCACGAACTTGCCCATGCCCGCGATGCCGGCCCGCCCGCCGGTGCTGGCCTAGCCGGCGTGGCGCGCCGGCCACCGGAGCGCGATGTCGCGCCGACCGTTCAGCGGCTGCGGCTCCACTACGCAAAGCGCGGCCGGCTGAGGTTCTCCAGTCATCGTGACTTCCAGCGGGCGCTCGAGCGGGCCCTTCGTCGCGCCGAGGTGCCGATGGCCTACAGCGCTGGATTCTCGCCCCATCCGAAGATCTCGTACGCGAACTCTGCCCCGACCGGGGTGGCGAGCGAGGCCGAATATGTCGAGATCGGCGTTGCAGCGGCATGCGACCCGGGCCGGGTTCGGCTCGCACTCGATGAGGCACTGCCCACCGGCCTGGACATCGTCGAGGTCGTCGAGGCCCGCACTCCGGATTTCGTGCAGCGTCTCGAGGCGAGCAGGTGGCGATTCGAGCTGCTCGGCATGAAGGGCGACGACGTCAGGGCCGGTGTCGAGGCGTTGCTCGCGGCGCCCGAGGTGGAGGTCGAACGGCTGACGAAGCAGGGCATCCGCCGATTCGATGCCCGCGGGGCGGTCGTGACGATGCAGGTGGAGCCGCCGTCAGACGCGTCGTTGACGGTCGGAGGCGCGGACTATGCCATACTCACGGGAGTCGTTCGGCACGTCACACCGTCCGTTCGACCCGACGACGTTCTTGCCGCTCTGCGGCGAGTGGCCGACCTTGTGCCGCCAGTGCCCCCTCGGGTGACCCGGCTGGCACAGGGGCCGCTCGACCCAGTGACTGCGACCGTGGGCGATCCCTTCGCCCCCGACCGCTCCGCCTAACGGTGCGAGGCCAGAACACCAAGGCTTTGTGTGGGTGGCCGCCGGTCATTCGCACCCGTAGGGCTCAGCAACACCCCGGTCGTCCGGTGGAATGAGCCGATGAAGGAGGTCGGCCTGATGGTCGACGAAATGAACCCCAGCCAAGATTCCAGCACGAGTGATCCCGCGGCGGCGACTACGCCCCGACCGAGGCGTCGGGCGGCAAGCCGCCCGGCTGGACCTCCAGCCGAGGTCGTCATCGAGCCGGTTGCCGAAAGCACTGCGGAGCCGGCGAAGAAGGCGGCACGCAAGGCCCCGGCCAAGAAGCAGGCCGCAGCCGCCCCCGAGATCGAGTCGGGCAGCGATGATGCCGTCGAGTCACCGGTCAAGCCCGCGAAGAAGGCAGCGAAGCGGCCATCCCGTCGCACCGTTGCCGCAGTGGTCGAATCGGATGAGTCCGAAGCCTCAGCGGCGGAGCCGGAGGCACCTGTGAGCGCCCGGCGGCAGCCAAAGGCGGTGCCGGCGGCATTCGTCGCGCCGCTGTTCCAGGCGCCCGATGTGCTCCCTTCAGGGGCGGTCGACGCAGATGACGACGCGCCGGCCCCGCGTTCGCGCCGACGAGCGCCGGCGAAGGGCCGGGCCGGCGATCAAGGCTCCGGAGACGAGCCGACCGAAGAGCAGTCAGGTGATGGGAACCCTTCCGAAGGGCCCGAAGAGAGCACCGGCGACGAAACCGATGACGAAGGCAGGCGCCGAAGGCGCCGCAGGGGTGGTCGCGGTCGTAGCCGTCGTCGCGGCGAGGAGTCCGAGTCAGGCGATGAGGAGTCCGAGGAGGGCGCCGACGGCGCTGGCGACGATGCCGAGTCCAGCGACGAGGATGGCGATGAAGCCGCGGGCCGTCGGCGCAGGCGCCGGCGCAGGCGGGGCAACGACGATCTCGAGCCCTCGCCCGATGACCCGCCGAACACCGTGGTCAAGGTCCGCGAGCCGCGCTCGAAAAGCCGTTCGGCCAAGGGTGCCGATGATGTCGGCTCCCTGCGCGGGTCGACCCGCCTCGAGGCGAAGAAGCAGCGGCGTCGTGAAGGCCGGGAGGCCGGACGACGCAGGGCTCCGATCCTCACCGAGGCGGAGTTTCTCGCCCGCCGCGAGTCGGTCAACCGCGAGATGGTCGTTCGACAGTCAGGGGATCGCACCCAGATCGCCGTGCTCGAAGACGGCGTCCTCGTCGAGCACTACGTCACGCGCGGGTCGTCCGGGTCGCTCGTCGGCAATGTCTACCTCGGTCGCGTGCAGAACGTGCTGCCGAGCATGGAGGCCGCGTTCGTCGACATCGGCAGGGGCCGCAACGCCGTGCTCTACGCCGGTGAGGTCAACTGGGACGTCGCGGGCATGGAAGGCCAGCCCAAGCGCATCGAGTTCGCGCTGAAGTCGGGCGATCCTGTCCTCGTCCAGGTGACGAAGGACCCGGTCGGTCAGAAGGGCGCTCGCCTGACAAGCCAGGTGTCGCTGCCCGGGCGCTTCCTTGTCTACGTGCCCGACAGCTCGATGACCGGTATCAGCCGCAAGCTGCCTGATACCGAGCGCTCGCGCCTCAAGGGGATCCTCAAGCGAGTCATGCCCGAGAACGCCGGCGTCATTGTGCGCACCGCTTCCGAGGGCGCACCCGAGGATGCCCTCGAGCAGGACATCGCCCGGCTGCAGGCGCAGTGGGACGACATCAGCAGCAAGGTGAAATCCGCCTCTCCGCCCACCCTCCTCTACGGCGAGCCCGACCTCGCGACGAAGGTCGTGCGCGACATCTTCAATGAGGACGTCGCATCCCTTGTGGTCTCCGGCGACACCGCGTGGCAGACCGTGAGCGACTACGTCACCTCGGTGGCACCGGATTTGGCCACCCGGCTTCATCGTTACGTCGGAACCGGTGATGTCTTCGCCGAGCATCGCGTCGACGAGCAGCTCGCGAAGGCGCTCGATCGCAAGGTCTACCTGCCGTCTGGCGGCTCGCTCGTCATCGATCGCACCGAGGCGATGACCGTGGTCGACGTGAACACCGGCAAGTTCACCGGCCAGGGCGGCAATCTCGAGCAGACTGTCACCCGGAACAACCTCGAGGCGGCCGAGGAGATCGTCCGGCAGCTGCGCCTCCGCGATATCGGCGGCATCATCGTCGTCGACTTCATCGACATGGTGCTCGAGAGCAACCGTGACCTCGTGCTTCGCCGGCTCGTCGAGTGCCTGGGCCGCGACCGCACGAAGCATCAGGTCGCCGAGGTGACCTCGCTCGGGCTCGTGCAGATGACCCGCAAGCGCATCAGCTCCGGGCTCATCGAGTCCTTCTCGACCTCCTGCGAGGTCTGCGGGGGCCGCGGCATCAAGGTCTCGCTCCACCCGGTCGACACCGAGCATGTCGAGTCTCCTCGCAACAGGCGGCCCGCAAATGCCGTCGACCCGGCCGATGTGGCTGCTCGTGCCCTGGCGGCGAGCGAGGCGGTCGTCGCTGAGGACGAGGAGATTGCCGACGTGGATCTCGTTGAGGAGGTCCTCGTCGACGACGACGTCATCGACGACGCAGACGAGGACGTTGTCGACGATGATGACGATTCTGAGGACGCGCCCGACGTCGACGACCATGAGGACGACGAGGACGACGACGAGGACGACCATGAGGACGACCATGAGGACGAGGACGACGAGGACGAGGACGAGGACGACGACGACGAGGACGACGAAGGCGAGGACGACGAACCTGACGACCTGCCCGCCTCCGATTCCGACGGGCTGTCCGGGGTCAAACCCAACGCGGTTTGACCGTGCTTCCGCGGTCAAACCCAACGCGGTTTGACCGTGCTTCCGGGGTCGGACCGCAGGCGGTTTGACCGTGCCCCACGCCTATCCGTAGGCTGACCCCCGGAAGCCCGAGTTGGGTGTCCTCTCATCCGCGCCCCGCAGGCCGTGTGCCGGCCCGTTCGTGAATGAGCAATCGACAGGTAGGAGTTCGTGGTGTACGCGATTGTGCGCGCTGGCGGCCGGCAGGAAAAGGTCGCTGTTGGCGATGTAGTGGTGCTTGACCGGGTCGCCGGAGAGCTGGGTAGCACGATCGCCCTGCCCGCCCTGCTCCTCGTCGATGGCGCGGTCGTCACGACCGACGCGAGCGTGCTCGCGAAGGTCTCCGTGACCGCTGAGATCGTCGGGCACTCGCGTGGCCCGAAGATCGACATCCTCAAGTACAAGAACAAGACCGGCTACCGCCGTCGCCAGGGCTACCGCTCTGAGCTGACGACAGTGAAGGTCAACGACATCAAGACCGGGAAGTGATCTGAGATGGCTCATAAGAAGGGTGCCTCCAGCAGCCGCAACGGCCGCGACTCGAACGCCCAGCGCCTCGGCGTCAAGCGCTTCGGCGGCCAGCTGGTGAACGCGGGCGAGATCATCGTGCGTCAGCGCGGAACCCACTTCCATCCGGGCGACAATGTCGGCCGAGGCGGCGACGACACGCTGTTCGCGCTCGCTGCGGGCCGAGTCGACTTCGGCATGAGCCGCGGGCGCCGGGTCGTGAATATCCTCGCTGGCGAGTAGGCCAGCACCACAGAGTTTGGTGGACGAGGCGGGCCCGCGTGGGTCCGCCTCGTCTGGCATTTCAGCACCATTCAATGCATCACCGACAGAGAACTGGAGCACCTGGTGGCAACGTTTGTCGACCGCGTCACCCTGCACGTGCAGGCTGGTGACGGCGGCAACGGCTGCGCCTCCGTCCTGCGCGAGAAGTTCAAGCCGCTCGGCGGCCCCGATGGCGGCAATGGCGGTCGAGGCGGCGACGTCACCCTCGAGGTCGATCCCAACGTCACGACCCTGCTGGAGTTCCATCACGGACCCCACCGCAAGGCCGCAAACGGCAAGGCCGGCCAGGGCGGCAACCGCAATGGCGCCGAGGCCGACGACATCGTCCTGCGTGTGCCGCCTGGCACGATGGTGCTGTCACCGACTGGTGATGTCATCGCCGATCTCGTGGGCGCGGGCACGAGGTTCGTCATCGCCCGTGCCGGGCGGGGCGGGCTTGGCAATGCAGCACTCGCGTCCCCGCGCCGCAAGGCCCCCGGCTTCGCGCTCCTCGGCGAGCCGGGTGAGCACCGCGACATCGTGCTCGAGCTCAAGAGCGTCGCTGACGTCGCACTCGTCGGCTTCCCGAGCGCAGGCAAGTCAAGCCTCGTCGCGGCGATGAGTGCCGCGCGGCCCAAGATCGCCGACTATCCCTTCACGACCCTCGTGCCCAATCTCGGCGTCGTCACTGCCGGGGAGGCCGTGTTCACCGTGGCCGATGTGCCCGGGCTCATCCCGGGCGCCAGCGAGGGCAAGGGGCTGGGCCTTGAGTTCCTCCGCCATGTCGAGCGCTGCAGCGTCCTCGTCCATGTCCTCGACTGCGCGACGATGGAGCCGGGGCGCGACCCGATCGACGATCTCGATGTCATCGAGGCTGAGCTCGCCGCCTACGGGGGGCTGCTGGACCGCCCGCGACTCGTCGCATTGAACAAGATCGACGTGCCCGATGCTCGTACGCTTGCCGACATGGTTCGTCCGATCCTCGAGGAGCGCGGCCTGCAGGTCTTCGAAATCTCGGCCGCGACCCGAGAGGGGCTGCGACCACTTTCCTTCGCAATGGCGGCGCTCGTCATGGAAGCACGCAAGGCATCGATCCCCGACGAGGAGCCCCGCATCGTCATCAAGCCGCGGGCCGTCAACGACACAGGCTTCGAGGTCCTCGTCGAGCCGGACGGATACCGGATCCGCGGTGAGCGCCCGGAGCGCTGGGTGCGCCAGACCGACTTCAGCAATGACGAGGCAGTCGGCTACCTCGCCGATCGCCTGGCCCGCCTCGGGGTCGAGGAGGCGCTCTACACCGCCGGTGCGACCCCGGGTGCAACGGTGATGATCGGCGGCGAGGAGAACGCAGTCGTCTTCGACTGGCAGCCGTCCATCATCGCTGGTGAGGGGCCCCATCAAGGACCGCGTGGAACGGATGTGCGCGTCGATGCCCGACTAGACGGCGACGACTGATGTCAGCCGCGCGCGCATCGATCGCGCAGGCTCCTCGGCTCGTCGTGAAGGTCGGCTCGTCCTCGCTCACCAAGCGATCCGGCGGGCTCGATGATGAGCGGGTCGAGGCGCTTGTGAGCGACATCGCGGCGCGTGTGTCGGCGGGCCATCAGGTCGTCCTCGTCTCGAGCGGGGCCATCGCGACCGGCCTTCCTGCTCTTGGCCTCACCCGTCGGCCGCGCGATCTCGCGACCGCGCAGGCGGCCGCAAGCGTTGGTCAGGGCATCCTCATCGCCGCGTACTCGCGGGCGTTCGCAACGCACGGCCTCACCGTGGGGCAGGTGCTCCTCACCGCCGGCGATGTCACGAGGCGCACGCACTACCGCAATGCGCAGCGCACGCTGTTCAAGCTCCTCGAACTCGGCATCGTCCCGATCGTGAACGAGAACGACACCGTCGCGACCGACGAGATCAGGGTCGGTGACAACGACCGTCTTGCCGCACTGGTCGCCCATCTCGTCCAGGCCGATGCGCTCGTCCTCCTCTCCGATGTCGCGGGGCTCTACGACGGTCCGCCGGGGCAGGCTGGTGCCACCCTCATCGAGACGGTCGCGTCCGAGGCTGATCTCAGGGGCGTCCGAATCGGAGGCGTAGGCGAGGCCGGGGTCGGGCTCGGCGGCATGACCTCGAAGGTAGGGGCGGCGCGCATCGCGAACGCAGCCGGGATCCCAGTGCTCCTTGCCGCTGCCGCCGACTCGTCACGGGCGCTTTCGGACGCCACGGTCGGGACGGTGTTCCATCCGACTGGGGAGCGCTCGTCGACCCGCCTGCTCTGGCTGGCCCATGCCACGACCGGTTCCGGCAGGGTCTACCTCGATGCCGGGGCGGCCGATGCGGTCGTCCGACGCCGCATGTCGCTCCTCCCGGCAGGCATCACGAGCGTCGAGGGCACGTTCAGCGCCGGAGATCCGGTCGACTTGTTCGACGAAAAGGGTCACGCGATCGCCCGCGGACTGATCAACTTTGACTCGACGGAGTTGCCGGGGCTGCTCGGCAGGTCCACTCGCGAGCTTGCTCGCGAGCTCGGGGCGGCGTACGAGCGCGAGGTCGTTCACCGGGACGATCTCGTCGTGCTCTGAGGGCAAGGCTTCGGAGGGAGGCCGCTAGTGCTGAGCGTCGTCCTCGATTCGTCCGCCCGCATGTGGCACGTCACGTTGACCGTGGAGGGCGCGGCAGTCTCGTCCCACGAGATCCGGGCCGCGCTCGAACGATTGAGCGATGAGCACCCCTTCCTCCTCGCTGGTCGGTACGCATCGAACCGGGCCGAGATTCGCTATTGGGACGAGGCAACGGATGCTTCGAGTGCGGTCGAACTCGCTGCACGATTGTGGGCAGAGCACCGGGTGAGCGCGGGGCTGCCGGACTGGGACGTGGTCGGAGTCGAGGTCATCGACCAGCACACCTTCCACCGCCGCGGCCGGACAGCGCATGGCCAACCGAGTCTCGTTGCCGCGGGGCGCATCCTCCCGTTCTAAACTGCCCCCGTGAGCGATGAGCAGGAACGAGTCCTCGAGACCGCACGTCGAGCCAGGCAGGCTGCTGCGTCCCTGCGCCTGCTGACCCGGCACGAGAAGGATGCCGCGCTCCTCGCGATAGCCGATGCCCTCGATGCGCGAGCCCCCGAGATCGTCGCGGCGAACGAGTCCGATGTTGCCCGGGCGGTGGAGGCCGGAACTGCGGCAGCGCTCATCGACAGGCTCACCCTCACGACTGCGCGCATCGCTGACATCGCCCAGGCCCTGCGTGATGTCGCTGGCCTGCCCGACCCGGTGGGCGAGGTCATCCGCGGCTACACCCTCCCCAATGGGCTTCAGGTGCGTCAGGTTCGCGTCCCGCTCGGTGTCGTGGGCATGATCTACGAAGCGCGGCCGAATGTCACCGTCGATGCCGCGGGCCTGTGCCTGAAGAGCGGCAACGCCTCCCTCCTTCGCGGATCCTCGTCGGCTGCATCGAGCAATGAGGCCCTCACCCGCATCATGCGCGACTCCCTCGTTGAGTCGGGCCTGCCCGCCGATGCCGTTCAGATGGTGCCGGGCGAAACCCATGACTCGGTGAAGTACCTGATGACCGCTCGGGGCCTTGTCGACGTTCTCATTCCCCGCGGCGGCGAGTCGCTC
>CALPZT020000048.1 GCA_943328365.2 Bifidobacterium breve
CCCGCCGTCACGATTCAAGCCACGTAGCGCCTTGACCTCATCGAACGAGCAGTGGGAGCACGCCCTGCGCGTGCTCGGTTCGCGGATCGCCACGCTCATCGAGTCGGAGCGAGGTTCCGATGAGGGCCGCCAGCCGAACGCGATGTCCACCAGGCTGCTCGTTCGCGAAGCCGATGCTGCCGCACCCCCGCCGTCACGCGGGCTCATCCCCTGGGACGCCGTCCCAGCAAGCCTGCTCGACCTCGCTCATGCGCTCCCCCTGGACGAACTCGACATCTCAATCCTCCTCATAGCCGCCGCGATATCCCTCGATTCCCGGTTCGAGCGCTTCTACATCGTGCTCAACAATGATTCGAATGCGCGTGGCCCCACGGTGAGCACTGCCCTTCGGCTCGCCGGTAGATCGGGCCTGGATCCGGTCGCCCGTAGTCGGTTGCGGCGCGACGCCCCATTGCGCATGCTCGGCCTCATCGACGTCGGCCCGTCGTCGCGCGCATTGCCCACTCAGGTGATCACCGTTCCTGAACGCGTCATCGGGCACCTGCTCGGCGATACCATGCCCGACCCGTTGATTTCTCGGGCCCTCATCCAACCCGAGCGCGTGCCGCTGGAACGCTCGCTCCTTCCAGCCTTGCCGATCATCGATGAACTCCCCTTCGTGCTTCGGGCCAGGGCGGGCACCGCAGCCCTCGACGTCGCCCGCCTCATCGCAATCGACGCTTCAGGACTCGAGCCCGTCATCCTCGACGCGCGCCTGCTCGATCTCGACCCCGACCGACTCGAGTCGGTTATCGAGGCGTGCGTGCGTGAGAGCGCCCTCAGTAGCCGAGCCCTCGTCATCGACGTCCGGGCCAGCGACGTCGACACGCCCGTCTCCGAGATCCTGGCTGCCTTCTTCGCAATCGGAGTCCCGGCAGTGATCCTCGTCGACAGCCGGCGCTCTCTCGGCCCCTGGGAGAAGCGGACGGCATCCCTCGAACTTCCGAGCGTCGCCCAGCGCCAAGCATGGTGGGAAGCCTTGGCCCCCGGCAGCGACCCAGCCCTCGCGCAGACCGCCACCCACCTCGACCCTGACGACATCGCCGCTACCCGGGCCGGCAGCGAGTCCGCGGCGCTTCTTCGGGTAAGCGGCCAGGAGCGCCGGTCACGGATCCAGACGGTCAAGCCCGCCCTCGTCCTCACCGATGTCGTACTCGAGGATCGCCCGGGCCAGCAACTCCTCGCCCTGCGCGACCGGGTGCGCTACCGGACAAGGGTGCTCGACGAGTGGGGCATGCGACCCGGCGGCGCTCGTGGCCGCGGCGTGACCGCACTCTTCGCCGGGCCGTCCGGCACTGGCAAGTCGATGTCCGCGGAGGCCCTCGCAGGTGAGCTGCGAGTCCCCCTGTTCATCGTCGACCTCGCCAGTGTCGTCGATAAGTACATCGGCGAGACTGAGAAGAACCTCGAGGAGGTCTTTCGGGCGGTCGAGAACGAGGATGGCGTGCTCCTCTTCGACGAGGCCGATGCACTCTTCGGAAAGCGCTCCGACGTATCGGATGCCCGCGACCGATACGCGAACATCGAGGTCGCCTACCTCCTCCAGCGCATCGAGGCGTTCGACGGTCTGGCGATCCTCACAACGAACCTGCGATCCAACCTCGACGAGGCATTTCAACGCCGCCTTGACATGATCATCGAGTTCCCGGAGCCTGATCAGGATTCACGACGGACCATTTGGCGTGCAGCACTGCACGGGCACGTGGCATCGCTCAGCGCTCACCACTGCGACGATCTATCGGTCCTCGATCTCACCGGCGGCTACATCAGGGCTGCAGTCATCTCCGCCGCCTACGCAGCCGCCGCCGAGGACTCCCTCATCGAGCCCCGGCATGTCCTGCAGGGCGCACGCGAGGAATGGCGCAAATCAGGCCGGCTGAACTTTCCGGAGTCGTCCTTCACCCACTGGACGAACTAGTCCTTCGACAACCGGTAGCGCTGACGCACCCGCTGCGGGTTGCCATCGGGCCCGGGTGGTTCGGTTGGGTCGGGGCCTTGCACCACGTCGAGTGCGTCGCGCGGCATGTCCTGGAAGACGAACTTCGGCGGCTCGGTCTGACGCGGGCCGGCGGGGGTCGGGAGGCCCGCGGGAATAACGGTCAGGACCGTGATGGCGATGGTCGGTCGGTATTCGCCGCCAATTGAGGGCCACAGCTCGGTGGCAAGCCGCTCCGAGAACAGCAGGCCGCCGACGCGGAGCAGTGCGGGGCGCCCGCTGCGCGCGAGATCGGCGAGTGCACCGGTGCACAGGTCCTCGGGAAGGTAGTCCTGACGCAGGAGCGCGAGGAGCGCTGCGCTGAGGAGGGCGTGGTCGTCCTCGGGCCGCGATGTCCAGGCTGAGAGTGCGTAGGTGAACATGAAGGTGCGCTCCTGGGGGCGCCTCGACACGACGAGGCCCTCCTCGTTGCGTGTCTCGATCATGTTCGCCGAGCGCTTTGTCGAATCCTCGCGAACGTCATTGAGGAAGAGGTTGAGCACGGGGCCGGACCGCCGGGCAGACCAGTCCTTATTCGGCGGATCCAAGTCAACCTGCACGCGCTCGGTGCTGTAGGTGTACGTCGCGAGCAAACTGACGAGCGCCTTGTCAACCTCCGTGATCACGAGCACATGCTAAATCCCGAGCAGGGCCCGCAGGTGCCGAGGGGCGGGTGAACCCTGGCTCAGGATCAGATCGTGGAGGGCTCGGTCGGTCCAGTCCGGGTGGAGCACCCGAAGGTCGTTCACGATGCTCCGCACGGCGAGGTAGCCGGTGAAGTAGGTCGGCAGTTGCCCAGCCGTGAGCAGGGCACGTCGCCACTTGCCTACCGCCTCCCCCTCCTCCTGGAACCCCCGAGTCCGCATAAGGTCAATCGCCTCCTGTTCCTCGAGATCGCCGGAGTGCACCCTGATGTCGAGGATCGCGTTGATGGTCATGCGGGCCTGCATCTTCAGCTGTTGGAGGCGCAGGGCCAGTCGCTGTTCGTCCGATCCATCCGGCGAGTAGCCGCGATCGAGCATGAGTTCTTCGGCATAGACCGCCCACCCCTCGACGAACACGCCGCTCATGCCCAGCCGCCGCACGCTGGTGGAGCCGGCGAACTGCCTCGCATGCGCGAGTTGCAGCACATGGCCTGGGAAGGCCTCGTGAATCGTGAGGTCGTGGAGTTGCACGCCGTTGTACTCGCGATAGAAGGACAACGTGCGCTCAGGTGACCAGTCGTCCGGGGTCGGCGAGACCGCCACGAATGTCGCGACATCAGCAGACTCGAGCGGCCCGGGAGCATCGCAATACGCAACTGCTACGCCGCGGTGGATCTCGGGCATCTCGATGATCCGAACCGCGGTCTCGGGGATCGACATGAGGTCGTGCTCGCGGACGAAGGCGAGAGACCGCGCGGTTGCATCCTCGACGATCCCGAGCACGGTCGAATCGGTCACCGGAGCGTCGCTGGCGACTCGGGCGAGCGCGCGTTCGACGACACCGTCTGATTCGGCCGACTCCCCGAGGTACTCCCCGGCCACCAGGCGCATGCGGGCGCTGGTGTCGTCAAGGGAGCGCTCAGCCTGCTCGAGCAGCGCCTCCGGGGTGATGCCGTCGTCGAGTGAATGCCAGAGCACTGCGGAGTACAGGTGCCCGCCAAGGCGCGGGCTGCGCTCGGCATCGGGCAATTGCTCGGTGAGCCACTCAGTGAAGCCCATGACCGACGTGGCGGCCGCCCGGGTCAGTGATTCGTCACCTGCAACCTCAGCAACCTGGCCCTCAATGAGGGCGAGCGTGCCCGCGAGTTGCGCGATCGCAGTCTCGACGTGGACGCGCGGCATGACACCGAGCTCGGCCCGGGCGTCGACGAGAAACCTCGGGATTGCCGCGAGGCGCCCCCGAAGCGACTCCGCGCGGACTTCGATCGGCGCGAAGTCGCGAATGAGGAGCAGGTGGAGCGCAGTCCCCGGATTCCAGAGCATGGGATTCCAGGTCGTGGCGCGAAGCTCGGTGATCTCGAAGTGGATACGCGACAGCTGAGCTCGCAGTATTTCGAGGTCGACGCCATCCCCCGGTTCAAGATCAAGATCGTCGATCGCGTCAAGTGCGGCGAGCCAATCCTCGATCTGAGTCCGGCATCGGCCAAGGTGGGCCGACGTGAAATCGGGCAGGCGTCCGTCGAATCGGTGGTCGCCGAGCCAGGTCGCGGCGACCGGCTCCCACGACAGCAGTTCGTCGACGACTGATGCAGCGAGGGCACGAAACTCGTCGGTGGCCGATTCAGCCATCAGTCGCCTCGATCGACCGGATCGCAACGATTCTGCGGCGGGTGGCGCCGCGCAGCGCCGCCTCTGCGTCCCATCCTTCGTCGCGCCCGATCGCTACCAGCCCGAGCAAGAGGTCGCCGAAAGCCTCCTCGCTGGGAACGTCATCGACGGCAGCGAGTGCAGCCTCGTGCCGACTCGGCACCCCGAGGTCATCGGTGAATGCGACCGAGCGGGCAAGTACCTTGGCGGCGAGCACGAGCGCCGGAAGTTGCATCGGGATGCCGTCGGTTACCGACGTGCGTCCTTTCTCAATGGCTTTTCGAGCATGCCAGTTCGCCTCGACCTCATCGGCGGTGCCGGCTACCTCGTCACCGAAGACATGGGGGTGGCGCCCGACCAGCTTGGCGATGATCCCTTCGACAACGTCATCGATCCCCCAGGCGTTCTCAGGGTCTTCCTGCGCTATGCGAGCGTGGAAGACGACCTGGAGCAGCAGATCGCCAAGCTCTTCGCGCAGGCCGGCTCGATCACGGGTCTCGATCGCCTCGACCGTTTCATAGGTCTCCTCGACGAGGTACTCGACGAGGCTCTCGTGGGTCTGCCGAGCATCCCAAGGACACCCGCCCGGCGACCGCAGACGATCCATCACCTCGACGAGGGAAAGGAATGCGGCCCCCGGCTGCACCGTCATGTCGATCACTCCTGACGTCGATCACTCCGAGCGAAGCGCGGGCGACTACTCGGCCTGCGGGGCCGAGAGATCGTCCGGCGCCGGACCGACCTGAAGGTTCGACGCATCCCAGGTGCCGTAGCGAGGACTCACTTCGGTGTCGAGCAGGTCGCTCAGGACGGTCATCGCCTTGACGACGGCGTTGCCCTGCATCTGCGGATCACCGTTGGGCGCCAACAGCATGCCAAGCTCATTCGCCTGGAGGTTCAACACGATGATCCCGGCAATCTGGCTCGGAGCGATGCCCTGCTCAAGGAAGATTCGCTCGACTTCGGAACGGCTTCCGGCTTGGGCGTCGTACTCGATCATCTGGGCATCGATCTCGCCCTGGGTGATCTCGACACCCGCCTGGGCCGCGAGGATGCTCACGAGTTGGCTCTTCACCATTCGATCGAGGGTCTGAGAGGCGAGCGCGGAGTCTGGCGTGTCAAGCGGCTTGCCCTGAGCCTTGAGCACCGCCTGAACCTGCTGGGTCAGGGCGGTCTCGGCAATTCGAGTGTCGCCGATGACCGCGGCGGCACCTGGCGTCGGCGAGCTGCATCCGACGAGTCCGAGCGCGACAACGGCGACAACGGCGGCGAGCCGGGGCAAGCGGGACCTGTTCACGATGGCTCCTGAGCTTTCGGAGGCGGAAGTACTGTGCGAATGAAATCCGCCGCCCAATCCAATAAATCGGTGTCGACGACCGGCTGACCGCCCATGAGCGCGGTGACCGGTCTCGGCACCATGATCGTACGGACTGCCGCCTTGATGAGCGTGCGCGGGTGGAGTCGGGTCAGGCGCATCTGGCCCGACTCCGGCAACTCCACCGGATGGAATCTGATGTACGAACCCTGGGCGTTCACCTCGGTGAGGCCCGCAGCCCGTGCCAGCACCCGGAATTTCGCCACCGCGAGGAGCGACAGCACCGGGTCGGGCAGCGATCCGTACCGGTCGGTGAGCTCGGCCTCAACCTCATCGACAGCTGCATCCGTCGAGGCGTCAGCAAGCCGCTTGTACGCCTCGAGCCTGAGCCGCTCATGGGGGATGAACTCATGCGGGATGTGTGCATTGATCGGCATCTCGACCTTGACGTCGGCGAACGCCTGCTCGCTTTCTCCCTTGTACTCCGCAAGGGCCTCGCCCACGAGCCGGATGTACAGGTCGAACCCGACGTCGGCGATATGACCGCTCTGCTCGCCGCCGAGCAGATTGCCGGCGCCGCGGATCTCAAGATCCTTCAAGGCGATGCGCATGCCAGATCCGAGATCAGTGTGCTGGGCAATGGTCGCGAGCCGCTCATGGGCAGTCTCGGTGAGCGGCCGCTGGGGGTCATAGAGGAAGTATGCGTATGCCCGCTCGCGGCCACGGCCGACCCGGCCGCGCAACTGGTGCAACTGGCTCAGGCCGAAGTTATCGGCCCGGTCGACGATGAGCGTGTTCGCGTTGGGGATGTCGATGCCCGATTCGACGATGGTCGTGCAGACGAGCACGTCGATCTTCTTGTCCCAGAAGTCGACGATCACCTGCTCGAGCGGGCCCTCGCCCATCTGCCCGTGGGCGACCGAGATTCGCGCCTCAGGTACGAGATCGCGCAGGCGAGACGCAACCCGATCGATCGACTCGACCCGGTTGTGGACGAAGAACACCTGGCCGTCCCGGAGCAGTTCGCGGCGGATCGCAGCCGTGATCTGCTTATCGTCATAGGGGCCGACGAAGGTGAGCACCGGGTGGCGCTCCTCCGGTGGGGTCTGGATGACCGACATCTCGCGAATCCCGGTCACCGCCATCTCCAGGGTGCGGGGGATCGGGGTAGCCGACATTGCGAGGACATCGACATTCGTGCGGAGAGCCTTGAGGTGCTCCTTGTGCTCGACGCCGAACCGCTGCTCCTCATCGAGGATGACCAGGCCGAGATCCTTGAACCGAACCCCCGCGGTGATGAGTCGGTGGGTGCCGATGACGACGTCGACCGTTCCGTCGGCGAGGCCAGCGAGCACCTCCTTCGACTCCTTCTCACTGCTGAACCGCGACAGGGCGGCCAGACGGATCGGGAAGGGCCCAAAACGCTCGGAGAAGGTGGAGAAATGCTGTTGGACGAGCAGTGTCGTCGGAACGAGGATCGCAACCTGCTTGCCATCCTGCACCGCCTTGAACGCCGCCCGCACCGCAATCTCGGTCTTGCCGTAGCCGACATCACCGCAGATGAGCCGATCCATGGGCACCTGCTGCTCCATGTCGCGCTTCACCTCATCAATGCACAAGAGCTGATCAGGCGTCTCGACGTAGGCGAACGCGTCCTCGAGCTCGTGCTGCCACGGGGTATCGGCCGAGAATGCGAAACCCTTCGTCGCCTGCCGGGCGGCATAGAGGCGAATGAGCTCACCGGCGATCTGCTTCACCGCCTTGCGCGCCCGCCCCTTCGCCTTCTGCCAGTCGGCACCGCCGAGGCGGTGTACCGCGGGTGCCTCGCCGCCGACATAACGCGAGACAAGGTCGAGCTGATCGGTCGGGACAAAGAGCCGGTCGGCCGGTTGGCCCCGCTTGCTCGATGCATACTCCAGGAGGAGGTACTCACGGGTCGCGCCGGCGACCTCGCGCTGCACCATCTCGACGTAGCGGCCCACTCCATGCTGCTCGTGCACGACATAGTCGCCGGCCTCGAGTGAGAGCGGATCGATCGATCGCCTGCGCCGCGACGGCAGCTTGCGCATGTCCTTCGTGGATGCTCGCTGGCCGAGGATGTCCTGCTCGGTGATCACCGCCAGGCCGATGCCGGGCAGGCGGAACCCCATCGACATCTGCGAGGTCGACACCGTGACGATGCCGGGCTCGGGGGGCTCGGCGAGATCGTCAACCATGCGGCCCGGGATGTTCTCGCCACCGAGGTTCTCGGTGAAGCGCTCTGCAGATCCATGCCCCTCGCACACGAGCACGACTCGTTCACCGGCGCGCGCCCACCCTGCGATGTCGGCGAGCGCGGCAGTTGCGTCCCCGCGATACGACTCGAGTGCCGTGCCCCCGAGATCAACGACCGGCTCGTCGTGGGTCTGGGTATCGACGGTCAGCGGAGTGATGTCCCACCACTGCCTGTGACTGCGCGCACCTATCGCCCGGATGTCGTCGATCGAGAAGTAGCTTGAGCCCGAGAGGTCGATCGGTGTCTGATTGCCGACCGCAGCGTTGTGCCATGACGCAGCAAGGAACTCCTCCGCCGTTCGGACGAGGTCATGCGACCGACTGCGGATCCGCTCCGGATCGAGGACAACGACACTCGCATGTGCCGGCATGACCTCGAGCAGGGTCGTCATCGAGCCCACGAGCACCGGGGTGAGCGCCTCCATGCCCTCGACGCAGATGCCCTGGGCCAGTTGCTCGCACATGTCCGAGAGCAC